>JBFEJM010000063.1:0-9239 GCA_041553175.1 Gammaproteobacteria bacterium
AACCGGGTTGGGTGAGTTCTGTGCATATACGACTTCGGTGATCCACAACGGACCGGTAATCGAATCACCGCTGCGCACACGCTCCGGTGTCTCGACATGATGCACCCGTGTCTCATGGGTGTTGTTCTTGTTCAACACCGCGTACTCACAGAACCGCAGGGAACCGGTATAGGGTCCAGTGGCATAGTTGCAGTTGCTGTTCTCGGCCAGATTGAAATTGGTCGTGATGCCTTCGGCGATGGGTCGAGTATAGCCGGGTGAACTTGGCTGCTGCGGCATTGCCACCGCCGCCAGGGCGGCATCCAGCGCCGCCGCATAGTCGCCACCGGCACTCGGGTCATTGTCGCGGATATACTGATCCATCCGCTGATACATGGCATTGATGCCGTTGTGGATGCCCTCGTTGATGTGATCGACCTGCGACACCGGTACCGCGGGGTCGAGCAGATCCATGACGATATCGAAGATCTTGTCGTAATCCGGATCGCCGGTCAGTGCCAGGCCGGAGTTATTGGTGCCCGCCACGCCGATGTTGTCGGGGTTGGTCTCGGTCACCAGCAGATCCAGCTTGTTTTTGATATACGGCTTGGCTTCACGGACGAAGCCGCTGTTGGCAAGATCGCGCATCAGATTGTAGTTGGTGCTGGCAAACACATCGAACTCGACCTGAATGCTGAGCGGCAGGAAATTGCGATCCGGCTCGGTCGGATCGATGTTGCCGAGAATCATGCAGCCGCTCTTGATCTGATCGCGAATGGTGCCCGGCGGGATCAGTTGAATGTAGTAGTCGCGCAGCCCATCGGAACGCAGTTGTTCCAGAGTGTAATCCGGCTGATGCGCCGGCACATTGCCATCCAGGCCGCGATGGACATTGAAATCGCGCATGGCCTGATCGAATACGACCCACTGGTTGCCAGCCATACCCAGCAGCAGCTTGGCGCGTTCCGGGTTACCGTGGAATTCCGTGGTGCGGTCAGCGGGTAAGGTTGCGCAGTCACCGGTGTAAGGGAATTTCTGGTCCTCACGTGCTACTGCCGGCAGGCTCATACCGGCCAGAAGCGCGGCACTCAGACCCGCAATGAGCGGAAACGTTTTTTTGTTCTGCGTTAGAGATGTCATGGTGGTTCCTCCTTGGTGCTGAATTTCGCCTCGAGGCGGAACATCGATCCCTTGCTCCCACATGCCAATTTCTGCCCGACCCTCATGACATGGCAGTACGCGCCGGAATGGATGTGACCCCTGAAGCGCTACAGTTGGAAGACGGACAAGCGCCGGGAATATTCCCCTTGAACCAATGACATCTTGTTGACAGGAATGGGAAACCATATCGCAAGTTGCCGCTAGTAGACTGATTCACATAGCTACAGACGCGGCCACTTTCGGCATTCCGGCGGCATCGGCCGGTCCCATAAACGGATTCAGCGGAACATTGAGTCGTGAGCAACGCGCTCACCGCAGGTACAATGCTGCCCATGTCCGACATCGTCCTTGCCACCCTCAACGCCAAATTCATCCATGCCTCGCTGGGCTTACGCTATTTGTATGCGAACCTGGGTGAACTGCGCGCGCGGGCGGACATCGCCGAGTTCACGCTTGAGCAGCGCGCCACTGATATCGCCGAACGACTGTTGGCACTCCAACCCCGCATTCTCGGGCTCGGGGTCTATATCTGGAATGCCGAGGAAACGGCACGGCTGGTGGCGGTGCTGAAACAGATCGCGCCGGACTTGGTGATCGTGCTGGGCGGGCCGGAGGTGAGCTATGAGCAGGCCGACCAGCCGATGGTAGCGCGAGCGGACTACGTCATTGCCGGTCAGGGCGACCTGGCGTTTCGTGAACTATGCGAGCAACTTCTCGCCGGCGAGCGGCCGCAGGCCAGGATCATCGATGCCCCGCCACCCCGACTCGACGCCCTCGAACTGCCCTATGCGTATTACTCCGACGCCGATATCGCGCATCGCCTGATTTATGTCGAGGCCTCGCGCGGCTGCCCGTTCAAATGCGAGTTCTGCCTGTCGGCATTGGACAAGACCGCCCTGCCCTTCGACCTCGATCTGTTTCTGGCCGAGATGGACGCGCTGTACCGACGCGGCGCACGGCACTTCAAGTTCGTCGACCGCACCTTCAATCTGAACGTCAACAGCAGCCGGCGTATTCTGCAATTCTTCCTCGACCGGCTGAGCGACGATCTGTTCCTGCATTTCGAGGTGATTCCGGACCGGCTGCCGGACGGCCTGAAGGAACTGCTGGTGCAGTTCCCGGCCGGCTCGCTGCAACTCGAGGTCGGCGTGCAGACCTTCAATCCCGAGGTACAGACGCTCATCAGCCGCAAGCAGGACAATGCGCGCACCGAGGAGAATCTGCGCTGGCTGCGCGAACAGTCGCACGCGCACATCCATGCCGATCTCATTGTGGGTCTGCCGGGTGAGGATCTGAACAGTTTCGGCGCCGGCTTCAATCGTCTTCACGCGCTGGCGCCGCATGAGATACAGGTCGGCATTCTCAAGCGTCTGCGCGGTGTACCCATCAGCCGCCACACCCAGGGCTACGGGCTGCGCTTCTCGCCGCAACCGCCCTACACCATTCTGGCCACCGACCGGATCGACTTCATCGCCCTGCAGCGAATGACGCGTTTCGCCCGCTACTGGGATCTGATCGCCAATTCCGGACGCTTCAGCGCCACCCTGCCGCTGCTGCTCGGTGCAGATCCGTTCGGCCGCTTCCTGCAGTTCTCCGATTGGCTGTTCGACAGCACCGGACAGACGCACAGGATCGCCCTGCCGCGGCTGTTCGAGCTGCTGTATCAGGCGCTGGTCGGACCCTTTGCGCTGGATGAGGCTGGCGTGCTGGATGCACTGGCGCGCGACTGCACCGTGCATGGCAGCAAGGGCTGCCCGGGATTCCTGCACGAACATCTGCGGCGCATCACGCAGGCTCAGCAGAGCGCGGATAAAGCCATTCCCGCCTTCGAGCGGACCCCCGCCCGGCAGGCGCGTCACCTGCGCGGCTGAGACGTTCCTGGCTCCCGGCCTGCGCCGGAATGACGATGCTTGGTGGTATTGGATCCTTCTCGCGTTCAGATGCGCCATACTCAAGAGGAGTATTGCAAGGCTTCCACTATGGCTCGCTACACTGGAAATTGGATTGTGGTCTCGATCTGCGCGCTGCTGTGCGCTACCGCGGGCACGCTGTATGCCGCCGACGACCAGTACATTCAGGCGCGCACGGCGCTGGTGACGGAAATCGAGGCCGATGTACGCCGCACAGCGGATTATCTCGGCCGCGACCGACTCGATGAGCGGGTGCTCGCGTCATTGCGCCAGGTGCCGCGCCATGCCTTCGTGCCGCCGTCACAGCGTGCGTTCGCCTATGACAACCGGCCACTGCCGATCGGCTACAGCCAGACCATCTCGCAACCCTATATCGTCGCCATCATGACCGACCTGCTGGAACCGCAGCCCGGCGATCGAGTACTCGAGCTAGGCACCGGGTCCGGTTATCAGGCCGCGGTCCTGGCAACGCTGGTGGATCAGGTCTACAGCCTGGAGATTGTCGAGCCGCTGGCGACAGCGGCGCGCGAACGGCTGGCGCAACTCGGTTATGCCAATGTCAGCGTGCGTCACGGTGACGGCTATCATGGCTGGCCCGAGCACGCGCCATTCGATGCGATTGTGGTGACAGCGGCCGCGAGCCATGTGCCGCCGCCGCTGGTCGCTCAACTGAAACCGGGCGGCCGCATGATCATCCCGGTCGGTTCGCGCTTTCTCACCCAGCAACTCGTGCTGGTCACGAAGACAAACGACGGCGCGGTCACGACGCGTCAGTTGCTGCCGGTGATGTTCGTACCGCTCACCGGCGAGCACTGACAGAGCGCGGGCGACGCGCGTGTCGATGCCTGCGCCCCCACCCCTGCGCCCGCCACTGGCCGCGGTGGCGCTGATCTCGGCGACCGCGCTGGCCTATGAGATATTGTTGCTGCGGCTGTTCGCGCTGGCGCAGTGGCACCATTTCGCCTATATGGTCATCAGTCTGGCGTTGTTGGGTTACGGTGTCAGCGGTACGGTCATCGCGCTGGCACAGCGGCGCCTGCTGGCGCGCTTCGAGGCGATGTTCATCGCCGCCATTCTGTTGTTCGGTATCAGCGCAGTTGCCTGTGCGCTGATCGCCCAACGTATTCCATTCAACCCGGAAGAGGTGCTGTGGGACCTGCGCCAGCCGCAGCGCCTGCTGCTGATCTACCTGCTCCTAGCGCTGCCGTTTTTTTTCGCCGCCAGCGCCGTGGCCCTGGCGCTGACACGCTACCCCGAGGCGATTCCGCGTCTGTATGCCGCTGATCTGCTCGGTGCCGGCGGCGGCAGTCTGTTGATCATAATCCTGCTCACCCTGTTATTCCCATTGCCGGCATTGGGGGCAATCGGCGTTTGCGCCATGCTCGCCGCGTTACTGGCGGGTTGGGAGCTACGGCTCGCCGGGCGCCATCTGTTGAGTGCCGCCGCCATGATCGGCGCAGTGTCGTTGTGGCTGCTGGCCGGGCATGGCACGCTCGCGCTGTCACCCTACAAACCCCTGTCGCAGCTGTTGCGTTTGCCCGGCACACAGGTCGTTGCCGAATACAGCAGTCCACTCGGCCTGCTGAGTGTGGTGGAAAGTTCGCAGGTGCCCCTGCGCCATGCGCCCGGCCTGAGTCTCACCGCGCAGACCGAACCGCCACCGCAGCTGGCGGTATTCACCGACGGCGACGCCATGACGGTGATCACAGACGGCAACCGGCCCAGGGCGGACTATGCCTATCTCGATCAGGTCAGCGCGGCGCTGCCCTATCATCTGTCCTCGCCAAGCAAGGTACTGATACTCGGCGCCGGCGGCGGCAGCGAGGTACGGCTGGCACGCTGGCACACTGCGCGCGATATCACGGCCGTGGAACTCAACCCGCAGCTGACCGCACTCGTCACCGAACTGTACGCCGACTTCGCCGGTCATCTGTACCAACAGCCGAATGTCCGTCTGCGGGTCACCGAGGCGCGCGGCTTCATAGCCACCGACACCGACCACTACGATCTGATCAGCCTCGCCTTTCTGGATACGCGCGGTGCCGCTGCCGCCGGTTTGCGCGCGCTGCACGAGGATTATCTCTACACTCATGAATCTTTCAGCCACCTGCTGGAGCGACTGGCACCCGACGGCTGGCTCGCGGTGACCCGCTGGATCGATCTGCCGCCGCGTGAACTGCTCAAGCTCGCCGCCACCGCCGCTGTCGCACTCGAACAGCGTGGCGTCCCGGATCCGGCGGCGCAGGTCATGCTCGTGCGCGGCTGGCAGACCGGCACACTGCTGATCAAGAACGGCGTCATTACGCCCGACGAAGTCGCACGCGCTCGAACCTTCGCCGCCGCGCGCAGCTTCGATATCGACTGGGCGCCGGGACTGACTGTCGACGACAGCAACCGCTACAACCAGCTGGCCGAACCGTATTTCCATCAGGGCCTGCAGGCCCTGCTCGGGCCGCAACGCGATGCATTCATCGCGCAGTACAAATTTGATCTGCGCCCGGCCGGCGATGACCGCCCGTACTTTTTTCACTTCGCGCAACTGCGCACACTGCCGGAACTGCTCGAGCTGCGCGGACGCGGCGGCATGCCGCTGATCGAATGGGGCTATCTGATACTGGTCGCGACGCTGCTGCAGGCGATCATCGCCAGTACCGTGCTGATCCTGCTGCCGCTGTGGGTCATGCGGCGCGCCGCGCATGCCAGCGTTCACAGCGCGCGGGTCATTGTGTATTTCAGCGCGATCGGCCTGGCGTTTCTGTTCATCGAAATCGTCTGCATTCAACGTTTCACACTGTTGCTGCATCACCCGGTCTATGCGGCAGCCACGGTGTTGAGCGGGTTTCTGATCTTCGCGGGCCTCGGCAGTGCGTATGCGGGCCGGCTGGCGCGGCAGGGGCGACATGCGCTCGGAGTGCGCGTGGCGGTCACACTGATCGCGATCATTGTCATGTTCTATCTGTTCGCGCTCGGCTTTATCTTCACTGCGCTCATGCCGCTTCCCTTGTGGGCGCGCGTGCTCGCCAGCCTGCTCATCATTATGCCGCTCGCGTTCAGTATGGGCCTGCCCTTTCCGCTCGGTCTGGCACAAGTCGCACGGGCGGCACCGGCGCTCGTTCCCTGGGCCTGGGGTATCAATGGCTGCGCGTCGGTGATCAGTGCCGTTTTGGCGACACTGCTCGCTGTACATTTTGGCTTTACCGCGGTGCTGCTTGCCGCGGTCTTGCTATACGGCCTGGCCGGTCTGTGGCTGCCTGCGCGCTGAAGCACCCTGTTACAGCAATCGATACACCTATTTATTCTCCGGTTGAGATTGGCCGGGTTCGTCCCAATACTGTTCGCATGTCACTGCGCGGGGGCTTTATTGAATGACGGACTGGGTGCAAGGAATCATCGCCGAACGCCGGCAATGGACGGAGGATCTGTTCTCGCTCCGTTTCGAAGCCGATCTCGGCGAGTTCAAGGCCGGACAGTTCGTGCGTATCGCACTGGATATCGACGGCGAGCGCGTCGGGCGCCCCTATTCACTGGTCAATGCGCCGCACGAACCAATGCTCGAAATCTACTTCAATGTGGTCAAGGGCGGCCCGCTGTCGCCGCGTCTGGCGGCGCTCGAAGCCGGCGATACCTTGTGGCTGAGCCATCAGCCGAATGGATTCCTCATTCTCGACGAAGTACCTGAAGCACGTCATCTGTGGCTGCTCGCGACCGGCACCGGCATCGGCCCCTTCCTGTCCATTCTGAAAACCGATACGCCCTGGCAGCGTTTCGAAAAAATCATTCTCGGGCATTCGGTACAGCGTGCCGATGAACTCACCTATCGCGAGACGATCGAACGCGCCCACGCCAACCATGGCGACAAATTTTCGTATATCCGGCTGGTGACCCGCGAAACCGTGCCGGAATCCCTGGGCCTGCGTATACCGGCCGCCATCGAGTCCGGCGCACTGGAGGAAACAGCCGAAGCCGCGCTTACGGCGGAAACATCCCATGTGATGCTGTGCGGCAACTCGGCCATGATCACCGATGTCAGTGAGGTGCTGGCGAAACGTGATATGCGCCGTCATCGCCGTCGCGAACCGGGCCATATCACGACCGAAAAATATCACTGAGCGGCGCCCATCCAGGCACCGTTGACCATCGGCAATTCCCGCCACATAGATTATGACACCCTTGTCATCGCTCTGACTGCGGTACATCAAAGCCGGCTCCAGGCGTCCGGTGCTAGACTTCAAGTGAGCACCTACAGACGCTGCAGCCCATGGCCAAGCCCGATAACAGCAGTCAGCATGCCCCGCTCGACGCGGGTGTGGTGTTTCACGTGCACGATGTCACCAAGGTCTACCCCATGGGCGAGGTCGAGGTGCAGGCGCTGCGCGGCGTCGATCTGGATCTGTTCAGCAAGGAACTGGTGGTGTTCCTCGGGCCCTCGGGCAGCGGTAAATCGACCCTGCTGAATATTCTCGGTGGACTGGATACGCCCACCACCGGCCATGTCATCTATCGCGGCCGTGATCTCACCCGCGCGAGCGAACGCGAACTCACCGAGTATCGGCGTTATCACGTCGGCTTCGTGTTCCAGTTCTATAACCTCATTCCCAGTCTGACCGCGCGCGAGAACGTCGCCGTGGTCACCGAGATTGCGCGCAAGCCCATGCGTCCCGAGGAAGCACTGGAACTGGTGGGACTCGGTGCGCGGCTGGATCATTTTCCGGCACAACTCTCGGGCGGCGAACAGCAGCGCGTCGCCATCGCCCGCGCCATCGCCAAAAATCCCGAAGTACTCCTGTGCGACGAACCGACCGGCGCACTGGATTCCAGCACCGGCATTGTGGTGCTGGAGGCGATCGAACGCGTCAATCGCGAGCTCGGCACCGCCACGGCGGTGATTACCCACAATGCCAGCATCGCGCAGATGGCCGACCGCGTCATTTATCTCGGCGACGGACTGATCACCAAGGTCGAAACCAACACGATGCGCAAGGCACCGCGCGAACTGTCCTGGTGAGGGGATCGGCTATGCGCGCTCTCAATCACAAACTCTATCGGGAACTCTGGCAGCTGCGCGGACAGGCATTGGCAATCGCGCTGGTCATCGGCGCGGGATTCGCTGCCGTACTCATGTCCATCAGCACCCTCGACTCGCTGCAGGGTACGCGCGCCCTGTATTACCGCGACTATGCCTTCGCCGACGTTTTTGCCTCGTTGAAACGCGCACCGGATTCTGTCGGTGAACGCATCGCGGCGATACCCGGCGTCAACCGGGTGAATACGCGCGTATGGGCGCCGGTGACAATAGAGATCGCCGGCTTCACCGATCCCGTTGCCGGTCTGCTGGTCTCCGCGCCGCGCGCCGAACGGGCCGATCTCAACCGACTCTATCTGCGGGCCGGGCGCCTGATGGATCCGAACCGGGCCGATGAAGTGGTGATTGGCGATGCCTTCGCCGAGGCGCACGGTTTCATTCCGGGCGATCGCCTGGGCGTGATCATCAACGGCAAGCGCAAACAACTGCGCATCGTCGGCATTGCCCTGTCGCCGGAATTCATTTTGCAGATCGGGCCCGGTTCCGTTTTCCCCGACTTCGCCCGCTTCGGCATATTGTGGATGGCGCCGGACCCGCTGGCGACCGCCTTTGATATGGATGGCGCCTTCAACAACGTCACCCTCACGCTGACCCGCGGTGTCAATGAGCAGAATGTCATCGACCGACTCGACGACCTGCTGGAACGCTATGGCGGACTGGGCGCGTTCGGCCGCGACGACCAGCCCTCGCATCAGTTTCTGTCCGAGGAGTTCAAGCAGCTGGAGCAGATGGGCCGTACCTTTTCGGTGATATTCCTCAGCGTATCCGCCTTTCTGCTCAACATGGTCGTCACCCGCCTGATCAATACCCAGCGCGAGGAGATCGCGACCCTCAAGGCCTTTGGCTACGGCAACGCCGCCATCGGCCTGCACTATGCCAAGCTGGTGGTCGCGATTGTGCTGGTGGGCATTGTCGCCGGCGTGGTCGCGGGTGTCTGGCTCGGTCAGGGCCTCGCCGGTATCTATACCGAGTACTACCGCTTCCCCTATCTGCATTTCCAGTTGCGCCCCGTGATCGTACTGGTGGCGACGCTGGTCACCGCGGCGGCGGCACTGGTGGGCACGCTGTTCGCACTGCGGCGCGCGGTACGCCTGCCACCCGCTCAG
>JBFEJM010000064.1:0-9118 GCA_041553175.1 Gammaproteobacteria bacterium
TCACCGGATTGGCGGGATCGAAGCCGACGTCGCGCAGGCGTTCGTCGGCCACTTCGCGCCCGTCCCACCAGCGCTGCCCCTTGGCCAGCTGATCGATCTGATCCTGACTCAATCCCAATGCCTTGCCGACATCACGGATGGCACTGCGCGGCCGGTAGGAAATCACCGTCGCCGCCAGCGCAGCGCGATCACGGCCGTATTTTGCATAGAGATACTGGATGACCTCTTCGCGCCGCTCGTGTTCGAAGTCGACATCGATATCCGGCGGTTCGTTGCGCTCCTTGGAGATGAAGCGCTCGAACAGGGTATCGATACGGTCCGGATCGACTTCCGTGATTCCCAAACAGAAACACACCGCCGAATTGGCCGCCGACCCGCGCCCCTGACAGAGAATGCCGCGGCCACGGGCGAATTGGACAATGTCGTATACGGTCAGGAAATAGGGTTCGTACTTGAGCTCGGCGATCAACGTCAGTTCATGCTCAACCAGATCGCGCACCTTGGCCGGTACGCCCTGCGGCCAGCGTTGCACCAGGCCATCTTCCGTAAGCCGACGCAACCAACTGACCGGCGTCTCGCCCGTCGGCACGATTTCGTCGGGATATTCATAGCGCAGCTCATCGAGCGAGAAGTTGCATTGCGCGGCAATACGCAACGTTTCCGCGAGAAGGTCCGGCGGATACAGCCTTGCCAGATTATCGCGTGCGCGCAGATGCCGTTCGCCATTCGAGGCCAGCGCCGTGCCGATGCGCGGCAGCGGCATGCCCAGCCGAATGGCTGTAAGCGTATCCTGCAGTGGTCGATGTGCCCGCACATGCATATGCACGTCGCCGGCTGCGACCAGTGGCAGGCCGGTCTGTTCACGCAGGTGTTCCGCACGCTGCAAGCGCACGCGATCCCAACCATCGCGCAATAATTCGACCGCAATCCAGGCCTGATGCAAAAAGACATTCGAACCTTTTTCAGCCAGCAGGGCCTCGACGCTCTTCTTAAGATTCGGCAGCCACAACAGCAGGCAACGCCGACCTAATGCGGCGATATCCTCACGCGTGAGTTCATACGCCCCTTTCACCGCACGTCGTCGACCCAGCGTGATCAACTGCGACAGATCGCCATAACTCTCGCGATCGCGCGCCAGCAGTACCAGTCGCAGGCCGTCGACCAGGGTAAACTCGCTGCCGACGATCAGTTTCAGGCCACAATCGCGTGCCGTCAGATGCGCCCGTACCACGCCCGCCAGTGAACACTCATCGGTAAGCGCGAGCGAGCTATAACCGAGTTCACGCGCACGTGCGACCAGATCTTCCGCATGCGAAGCCCCACGCAGAAACGTGAAATTGGACAGACAGTGCAGCTCGGCGTAGCCGGGCAATGTATCGACGGACATAGTATTGGTACTCGGGGTCGGATACTGTATATTTATACAGGTATCGGCCTCCACGGCAAGCGCGCCGTCAACCCGTTGTCATACCGATACTTTTCAGAGCTGAGAAGCTATGGAGATAGCCCAGTAACAGCGCATATGCACAAACCACCAACGGCTTGCCGGACATCGACTTTGGCTAATTGACCCCATGACGGAAAGGGCGTTGAATCCAACGAAAGGAGGAAATCACATGGACACAAAATGCAGCAGCTTCAACGAAAAGTGTTACGAACTATTGAAACTTGTCCCGCAAGGCAAAGTAACCACCTACAGTGAGATCGCAAGAGCATTGAACAGTAAAGCATGGCGCGCGGTGGGTAGCGCAATGGCAAAGAACAAGCACCTGGTTGTCATACCCTGCCACAGAGTTGTACGCAGCGATGGCACAATCGGTCAGTACGCACAGGGCAGCGACAAGAAAGCCGAGTTACTGACAAATGAAGGTGTGGCGGTGGCAAATGGCAGAGTACAAGATCTTGGCAAGTTCGTTCACAGGTTTAACAGCTGACAAATCGATCTTCAGAAAGCGTGTCAGGAGCTGGAACACTATCGCAACGAGGGCACCGAATAAGAATACACTCAGACCACCCTGCAAATGCGCCTCTATCGGAACTGGCCGCCTGACATAGCAGAAGCACTCGCCTCCGCTCGACGATACCGCTATCATCGTCAGCATTCACATGACCTAGAGGTACAGCCATGAAGAAGTACGGTATCCGCGGCCAGTTGCCGCCGGGCGATCCTATGCGCGCCGCGCATCTGTTGGGGGAAGGCTGGGAATGGACGCGCTGGTATGACAGCGAACAGGCCCGTAACGAGGCCTATGCCGGCATGGCCGAACAGTTCAAATATTACCGCACCGGCGATCGCCCGAGCGTGGTGCTGACGAAGTTGGAACAGTAGGAATCGGGACAGGGCGTGACGCAGCCATAAAGGCAACATCCCTTTACCAATTGACGTCATCCGCAAAAACGAAAGCCCCGTTCGCACCTCAACGCGTGCAGTACGAACGGGGCCAAACAAACGGCCAGTCTATCTCAGGCGACGTCGCGCTTCTTACCGTTACCATCCCCGCCGTCAACAAACTTGCGCACGGTATCCTGCAAACGGTTATTGACAACGAAACCGGAGATAAGCCGACAGGCCGGATCGACGAAGCGCTTGTCCATCGCCATGGCGTGCTCCAGAATTTTCACGCCACGCGCGTCCTTGACGGACAGCATATACTTCCCTACGCCAAAGTTAATGCGAGAATCATTCGGATTGAGTTCCAGAATTGTTTCGTAAGCCTCCATGGCCTCTTCCGCTGAGCAATACCGTTTGACCAGTGCCGCATATTCCATGGCCTCCTCGCCACGCAGTCCATGCCGCTTCAACACATCACGAAGCATATCCAGGCGTCCATACTGGCGTTGCGTCTTGATGTGACGCTCAGCCCATTCCTCACGATGTTCTTCCGCCCAACGCACGTCGCAACGATCGACGATCCACTGATAACTCGCGCCCAACAGAGTCGTCGCCGCGCAGGCTGCGTCCGGGCGGGTGTAATGGATATCGCTGTGGCCAACCTCGCGCAGGCGCGCCTTGAGGCCGGGATCGCTATCGTCACTCAGCCACTTCCCGACAAAGGCATCACGCACCCAGACCTGGATGTCGTCGGCACTGATGCGGTGCCGGAATACGGATTCCATATTCCGGTAGACCTTGAAATTGGGCGTCGATGAGTGTTCGGTGGTGCGATACACGGTTGGCCAGTAGATCTCCTGCAGGAATCGCTTCATCACGATCTCACCGGCGATCATTTCCACCACCAGGTCGTCATTGGCCACTTCCAACGCGTAATGGTCGCGCTGCAGGCGGTGGCCACCATCCAGATGGGACACAACCAGATCGAGCAGCGGCGCATACCAGGCCAGGAAAGCGCGGTAGAGCAGTGCCGCCGGCGTCCATTTACCCGCGACCGCGGCGTGGAACAGATGCCAGGACCGTGCGGTCTGAGTGATCCAGCCCGCAGCATCGGTGCGTACCGACGAGAGTTCGCCGATACAACCGGCCAACAGACACTTGAACTGTTCCAGTGACATACAATGCAGAACCGGCATGCCCACGACCAGTACGTGCCGATACATGAAGGGGTAGCCTGTACGCGGAACCCGATGCACGGTCAATCCCGCCTCATCGGACAGATGGATATCATTGATGGCCGGCGCCTTGAAGGCGGTACGGATTTCATCGACCGCGGCATAGAGCGCCGGTACCTGCTGTTCAGTCAGCGGCTCACCGCTCGGCGCGCCGACCCGCAAGCGCCACAGTGAAACCGTCATCAGGCCACAGAACGCCAACAAGCCGAAATTGCTCCACTGGCCGGCGAATGCGTTGATGCCACCTTCAAGCAAGGCACCGGAAATGGCGAACAGCAAACTGATCGCGGCGATGGGAAACAACAGCGGCAAGGCATAGCCGATCAGGGTCAACGCAATACTGCCGGCAAGAAACCAGTGCGGTTGCCGCTCAGCCAAGCGGGCCGGGGCCTGCTGCCAGTCCTCCTTGACACGCGCCCAGCGGGATTCGGCGGGGGTATCATTCGTGCTATCGGTCATCGTTATATCCTCCTGGACGCGGGCGCATCACCGTGACCGGCTTGGGTGCCCTCGTTGGGAATGGTGTCGACCTGGCTGGCAAAAATCTGTGCGAAAGGCGTCACGGGACGTACAAAAGTGTCGCAGTTGGTCAGGCGTTTGTGGACACAGGTCACACTTTTTTACATATCTGAGACCGGCACAGGACCGAATCGCGGTTGGTTGCGTGGTCGGAAATGTTTAGACTGCGGGTGGCGCCTGGGCGCAAATCCGAAAAAATCGACCCAAATACAGACGCAAGGATACCGGTAAGATGGAGACTCTCGACCACGTCCTGGTTGGCAAAGGTGAAACACCCCTCCACCTGCTGCTGAGAATGGCCAACCGCCATGGCCTGATCGCCGGGGCGACCGGCACCGGCAAGACGGTGACACTTCAGGTACTGGCCGAAGGCCTGTCACGCGCTGGCGTGCCGGTGTTCATGGCCGACGTCAAAGGTGATCTGTCCGGTATCAGCCAGGCCGGCGAGGCCAAACCCAAGCTGCTGGAACGGGCGCAGCATATCGGCATCGAGAATTTCGCACCGCGCGCCTACCCGACACTGTTCTGGGACCTGTTCGGAGAGCAGGGCCATCCGATCCGCGCCACCGTGTCGGACATGGGGCCGTTGCTGCTGGCGCGCCTGCTCGATCTGAATGCCACCCAGGAGGGTATTCTCAATATCGCCTTCAAGTTCGCTGACGACCAGGGCATGTTGCTGCTCGATTTCAAGGATCTGCGTACCCTGCTCACTTATATAGGTGACAATGCCAAGGACCTGAAGACCACCTACGGCAATATCAGCGGTGCCTCGGTCGGCGCCATTCAGCGCAGCCTGCTGGCGCTGGAACAACAGAATACGGACCAGTTCTTCGGTGAGCCGGCACTCATGCTCAGTGACCTGATGCATGCCGATTTCTCCGGCAACGGCGTCATCAGCATCCTGGCCGCGGACAAGCTGATGCAGACGCCGAAGGCCTATTCGACCTTCCTGCTGTGGCTGCTGGCGGAACTGTTCGAGGAGCTGCCCGAAGTCGGCGATCAGCCCAAACCACGGCTGGTATTTTTCTTCGATGAGGCGCATCTGCTGTTCAGTGACGCGCCCAAGGCGCTGGTGGAGAAAATCGAACAAGTGGTGCGGTTGATCCGCTCCAAAGGTGTAGGCATTTTTTTCGTGACCCAGAACCCGCTCGATATTCCGGAGAGCGTCCTCGGCCAACTGGGCAACCGGGTCCAGCACGCGCTGCGCGCCTTCACACCACGGGATCAGAAGGCCGTGCGCACTGCCGCCCAGACACTCCGCGCCAATGATGCGCTGGACACCGAAAAGGCCATCACCGAACTCGGGGTGGGCGAAGCATTGGTTTCACTGTTGGACGCCAAGGGAATACCCAGCATCGTACAGCGCGCTTTGATCTGTCCACCGACCTCGCGTATGGGGCCGGCCAGCGAAGACGAACGCAAACAGGTGTTCGGCCGCAGCCCCATCGGCGGCAAATACGACCACACGGTCGATCGAGAATCGGCCCACGAACTGCTGCAGAAGCGGACACAGGAAGCTACTGCGGCAGCCGAAGCCGCGGCGGCGAAAAGCAGCGCCGCAAAAACATCCAGCAAGAGCGGCGGAAGCCGGCGCCAGGGCGTCGGTGAGGCCTTTGCCAAGAGCGTTGCACGTTCGGTGGGGAGTTCGCTCGGCCGGCAGATCCTGCGCGGGGTGCTGGGTGCAATTTTCAAGGGGCGTTGAAGTGGGCAGGACTGACACGGCGTCGATGGAGTGATCCGGAGTTGCCTGGACAGCTGCATTGCATTGCCAACCATCATTGCGAGCGGCGCAAAGCAATCTTGTCACTCATGATTGACTTCCCACGGCTTTCTCCGCTTTGCCCACAGTAAGGCGTTACCGGTATTTTCTTGGATAGTTGATCACATGAATACAGATGCGCCCATGACACCCCTTCAACACAAACCTGTACAGATCGGCGCGATCTTTGCTGGCGTGCTGACCTTCGCTGCGCTGTATGCATTGCTGGGACTGTTATTGCTGTTCGTCCTGGCTTTGCTGTCCGAACGCGTCCCATCGCACTGGCTGTATGGCGGCTTCAAGGCCCTTGGGCTGCTCAGCTGGATCGTGCCCGGGTATGTCGCCGCCCGTATCGCCGGGCGGCGCGGTTGGCTGCACGGCGCACTGACCGGCATCGGTGTCGGCTCGATCGTGGTTATCACCATGGCGCTTACCTTCAGCTGGGAAGGCACCGAGCATGATGCGGTACGCAACTCCATGGTGACGACTTTCCTGCTGGTTCTGCTGTTATGCACGCTGGGGGGCTGGCTCGGCGACCTGCTGGCAGCGCGTGCTTCACGTCGTAATCCGTCATGAACTTCATCGATGCCCTGGCGCAACCGCGCGTCCTGCTGGCCTGTGTCGTTTTCGGCATATTGAATCTGCTGCTGGCCCGCACAGAGCGGAAGTTCATGGCCGCCATGCGGGAGAACCCCGCCACCGACTGGCTGGCGGACGTCATCTATCTGCCGTTGGCGCGTGTATTCTGCGTATTGGTTTTCCTCGGCATAGCGTATCCGGCGGTGTTCGGTCTGACCGAAGCGCCTAATTTATTTACGTTGTTGGATGCTGAAGATCGGCGCACCAGCAACCTCATCAACTTCACCTTCCTGTTGAGCCTGCTGTTACCCTGGCTGCCGGTCCTGGGACGCCTGCCCAGTCTGGTTCTGCCACTCCAGGGTTTGCTGGCATCAGCCATGCTGTTCAGTTGGCTGGCGCTGGCGCGCGGGATCGAGGCGCAGCTCTGGCCCGGCTGGACCACAGCCGGCCTGGTGCTGGTATGGCTGATAGTCGGTCAACGTCTGGCTGTGTGGCTCGCACAGCAGATCGGCGACAGCTGGCGGCAGTCGATGGCGGGGGAGGATATGGATCAGGTGTTTTACGAATCAGCCGTTCTGTTCTTTCAAGTGCCGGCCATTCTGATGTACACCGTTCAGCTGGGTGAACAGGTGCGCTGAGGGTGTGAAACAAACAATCAACGTCAGGCGAAGATCCCCTGCAGGAACCACTGATCGCCCTGGCGCAATTCGCGGAATATCCAGTAACAGGCACCCTGTGTATCCTCGGCAATGAAATAGTCACGCGCCACATCTGTGCCGTCCCACCAACCGCCTTCGATACGTTCGCGCGCCGAACGCAGACGCAGGACACCTGCCAGCCAGGGTTTGCCTGCGCGTACCCGCAACGGCACTGGCTCCTGCAGCAGCCATACCGGCCGCCGCAACCCGGACGACAGTGATACGGATTCCGCCAATTCCGGCTCACACCAGCGCCAGGCCCGTTCCGGCCGATGATCATCGCGCACGGCCAGACCACGCACCGCTTTATCGCCAAGCCGTGCCCGCAGTCGTTCGAGCAGGACCGCGTGCGCCTGCTGCGGCGCCTGCGCCGCACCGAACAGATCCGGCGCACAACCGGCATGGGCCTGGATATCCCGCGCGGTCAGGCGCAATGCCAGAACCGGTTCGGACAGGCGCACATAGTCCAGCCGTGTCTGCAGCAACGCAAAGATATGTTCGGCATCGCGGGTCGGTTCGGCAAAATTGAGTGTTACGCTCGTGCGGCGCTCTTCGCGATGACACAGGTGCAATTGCAGCGCATTGACACCCGCCACCCGTGCGCGCAGCCAGCCGCTCAGTTCCTGCACCAGACGCTGCACGCCGAACACCAGGCCGGTCATATTCTCCACCTCGGCCGGCAGCAACAATTCACTGGAAAAGCGTACCGGTGACACGAAAGGTGGACGCGGATCGGGCTGGCGCTCCAGGGCCCGGTCCAGGGTATGCAGCAACTGTGGTCCGAGCCGCCGCGCCAGACCGTCGCGCGGCAGACGCAACAGATCGCCCAGACGCCGCAGCCCCATCCCCTGCAGCGTCGCCTGTTCGCGCGCCGCCAGTTCAAGCACGGACAGCGGCAGTTGCGACAACTGCCGTACCAGCCCGGCATGGCTTAGGAGATTCACCTCCACACCGGCACGCGCCAGCCAGGTTGCCGCCAGCGGCGTGGGCGCCAACGCCAGACGTGGATCGAAGCCCAACGTCTGCAGACCGTTCAGCACGGCTTGACGCAAAGGCTCTATACCCCCGAACAGGCGCAGACTGCCGCGCGCCTCGAGCAGTACGGCATCGGGTGCGACCAGAACAATCAATGAAGAAAACTGACCACACCAGCCCGCAATGGCATGCAGCAGGCGCTGCTCGGCCGCGATATCGCGCGCACGCACCTGCAAACCATCATAGAGGGCATGTGCGGCGGCCACCGACATGCCGGGCCGAATACCAGCCGCACATGCCGCCGACGTCGCCGCCATAACAGTGGGCGTACGGGTATGGCCATCGTGAATCAACAACGCACCGGAATCGGGCTGTGCGCGCGTATAGACGTCCAGCGGCAATTGCGGGAGACAGACACAAAACCACAGGCGATCGCTTAATGCCTCTGCCGAGGCGGGCAAATCCTGGATCAGCCGTGGCCCGGTCTGCGCAGCCGATACACCGGTAGGAAATTTTTCGAAAAGCATGGGAGATTCTCGCGTATCAACGGGCCGGTCTGTATGGGTTCCGAATCATCCGCACCTCTGCCGGACCGCAGCGGGGCGTTCCAACGACGTCATCTGGCCACCCCGCATCACCCGTCATGTACTGTATATACATACAGTACATGACGGGTGCATTGCTCTGCAAGCCAAGACCGCCTACTCAGGCAGACCACGCAGAAAGGCCAGACAAGGGCAGCCCTCTGCGCCCTGAACTGATAGCCCCCAATAACCCTTTTAAAAGAAACATAATTCCCGAGGAAAATGCTCAAGATTTAAATCCACACGCCGATTTTTCAAATATCCACAGCCTGCGGTTACGGGCACCAATCAATAACACAACAACGTCCGTGAGCAGGATCACTCCGGTACTTGGATATTCACTTGGGGATTTAATATGCGATCGTCTCTGGTTCGCCTTCTTTATCTGTGCACCCTGGTACTGCTCCCTACCCTGGCCCACGCTGATACCACAGCCA
>JBFEJM010000065.1:0-9092 GCA_041553175.1 Gammaproteobacteria bacterium
ACCGGGAGTTGTACGAAGGCGCCGAGCAGCCGTGCCAGCAGATCACCCGCGCGGCCCATGGCGACATTGGCGATTTCCTGATAGGCATCCAGAATATCGACTTGAATATCCAGTTCGCCGCGTGTTCGGCCGGGCGCGCCGCGGATACCGTATTTGTCCAGGATCTCGGCTATCTTGACGGCATCGATGGGTTTCTTGATGAAATCAAGCGCACCCATTTTCATGACGCGCTGATAGGCTTCCGGCTGTACATCGCCCGATACCACAATGACCATGCTGGGCAGATCCTCCCGGCGAATCGTCTCCAGCACGTCATAGCCGTCCATGACCGGCATATTGAGATCGAGGAACAGAATGTCGCCCTTGCCGTCTTTGATCGCCGCAATGCCTTCAGCGCCATTGCCGGCAAAGGAGACGGATACGTCCCAGTCGTCCGGCAAGGCGCGCGCCATCTGCTTTTGGGCGAAGCTGGAATCGTCACAGATCAGTACGGGAGTGGTCATGGCAGCCAAACTATAGGCGATCGATTATATGAAGGCTACTATGGGGGCGCCGGTATCAGTTATTTCCACCGCGAGGGCGCGAAGCGCTGGGGGGAGGACGGTCGATCGGCGGCGCTGATGCCAAAACGGCGATACGATCAAGTATGCTGTAGCCACTCGACGGCACAGCCAATCGCACAGCACGGAGCATGAATGCAGGAACCCGATATCCCCGGCAATGAGGCGGAGCGCCTGAGGGCGTTACGGCTACTCGATATTCTCGATACTGCGCCCGAAGCACGCTTTGATCGCATAACCCATCTGGCCCAGCGTCTGTTCGATGCGCCCATTGTATTGATCAGCCTGATCGATACCGATCGCCAGTGGTTCAAGTCGCGGCAAGGGCTGGACGTGTGCGAGACGCCGCGCAATATCTCCTTCTGCGGTCATGCCATTCTGGATGACAATATCCTGTATGTGCCGGATGCGACCCGGGATCCCCGCTTTCGCGACAATCCGCTGGTGACCGGCGAGCCCAATATTCGGTTCTATGCCGGCGCCCCGCTGCACGTGACCAGTGGTGCGCGGATCGGAACCTTGTGTCTTATCGATCGCCGGGCGCGCAACCTGTCCAAGGAGAAGCTGGCAGATCTGCGCCATCTGGCGGACTGGGTCGAAGACGAACTCAACCGGGTCAGGCTCGGTGAGGCAACGGCGATCATCCGTGCCCATGAGGAACGGCTGCGGACGTTGCTCGATAATGTCGCGGAGGCCATTCTGACCGTCAACACCACGGGACAGGTGTTGTCGGCGAATGCGTCCGCGGAAGACATGTTTGCGCTGCCCGCTGAAAAATTGTCCGGCATGGATCTGCACGCGCTGCTGCCCCGTATCACGATCGAGCAATGCGCCGAACAGCTGCGGCAGGATACGGATGACGATCAGGGTGTGCCCAAGTGGAATTATCTGACTGTGGCCCGACGCATGAATGGGATTGAGATTCCGATCAATCTCACCGTCACCATGCTGCGCCGGCAGTCCGAGACCGCCTACATCGTTTCGGTGCGCCACATATCCGATGCCGAGCGGCTCGACCTGATGAAGCGCGAATTCATTTCCATTGTCAGTCATGAACTGCGTACGCCGTTGACATCGATTCGCGGCGCGTTGGGTCTGGTGGTCGGTGGCGCGGCCGGGCCGATTTCAGACAAGGCGGACGAGATGCTGACAATCGCCGAACGTAACTGCGAGCGTCTGATCAGTCTGGTCAACGATATTCTGGACCTGGAGAAGATCGAGCTGGGTCGGCTCAGTTTCAACCCGGTCAATCTGAACCTGCGCTCGGCCATCGAGTCGGCAGTGAGCTTCAGCAATGAATATGCGGCTGGTTTCGGTGTGTCGCTCAAGACCACGATCAGGCTGCCGGATGAATTGTGCATGCGGGTTGATGAGGCGCGTCTGGCCCAGGTGCTGACGAATCTGATTTCAAATGCGGTCAAGTTCTCGCCGTCGGGCGGGACGGTCGAAATCAGTGCGGAGCTGCGTGAGGACACGCAAAGCGTGCTTATCAGCGTGCGCGATCAGGGGCCGGGTATTCCGCCCGAGATGCGAGAGCATATCTTCGAGAAGTTCCGTCAGCTGGAGTCGCCGCATGCACTCAGCAAGGGCGGCTCCGGGCTCGGGCTCAGTATCGCCAAGGCCATTACCGAGGCGTTCGGCGGCGACATCGGTGTACAGTGCCCGGCCGAAGGCGGCAGCGTCTTTTTCCTGGACTTGCCGATCACATCCGATGCGGTGACGCGCTGAGCGCGCATGCGATATCGGTCTTCACAGAGCTTGTAGATGTTTCCTTGCCAATGATCGGACTATGCGCAACGTACTGGTGACCGGCGGAACGGGTTTCATCGGCGGATTTCTGTTACCGGAACTCAAGCGGCACGCAGGCTCGGTGCGCGTATTGACGCGCCAGCGCGACACCCGGTCGGCGGGTCCAGCGCCGGTGCTGCATGTCGGTGATCTGGCGGATGCCGGCAGTCTGCGCAATGCGGTACGGGAGATCGATACCGTCTTCCACCTCGCCGGTTATGCGCATGCGACTTCACGACCCTATCCCGAAGAACTCGAACGGCATCGCCGAATCAATCTCGAAGGCAGTCTGAATCTCTATCGCGCCGCCGCCGACAGCGGTGTCCGCCGTTTCGTCTTTGTCAGCAGCGTCAAGGCAGTCGGTGAAGACCCGCATCGCTGCCTCGATGAATACAGCGCCGTGTCACCATCCGACCCCTATGGCAGGATCAAACGCGAAATCGAACTGCGTCTGTTGGAGTCGGCTGCGCGGGATGGAGTCGAAGTTGTTATTGTGCGGCCGGCGCTGGTGTACGGGCCCGGGGTCAAAGGCAATCTCGCCGCCATGCTGCGCTGGATCGATCGTGGCCTGTTTCCACCCATGCCCGATACCGGCAACATCCGTTCGATGATTTCCGTGCACGACCTGGTCGATGCATTGATTGCCGCTGCGGTGAGTCCGCATGCAGCGGGCAAGGCCTATATTCTGACCGACGATGAAGCCTATTCGACCCGGCGCATTTATCTCGGCATGGTGGCGGCGCTGGGCCGCACCCCACCGGGGTGGTCCGTTCCGCCGTCGTTATTGCGCGGTCTCGGGCGGCTGGGGGATCTGGCTGAGTCGGTGAGCCGACGTGAACTCCCGCTTAACACAACGACAGTCGCACGCCTGTTGGAATCGGCCTGTTATCAGTCGCGAATTGCGCGGACCGAACTCGAGTTCCGGCCGCGCTATTGTCTGGAAGATCTGCTCGGCGCGATAGTTGAACGCTATCGCACCGAGCACCGTCGCGGCTGACGTCAGTTGTTCTTCAGGCGGGCAAAGGCATCCGCCATGGCGGTGGCGGGTTTGTCCGCAGCCACGCGCGGCTTGTCGCGTCGAGTCGTGGTCGGTTCCTTGCGCGGGCGCTGTTGCATTTTTCCGGCAGGATTCTCTGCCGGGTCGGTCAGGCGCATGCTCAGACTGATGCGTTTGCGCGCGATGTCCACCTCAAGCACTTTCACCTTGACCACATCGCCGGTCTTGACGACCTCGCGCGGGTCTTTCACGAAGCGGTCGGCCAATACGGAAATATGCACCAGACCGTCCTGGTGCACGCCGATGTCGACGAAGGCGCCGAAGTTGGCGACATTGGTGACGACGCCTTCCAGGATCAGGCCGGGTTTCAGGTCCTTCAGTGTTTCGACGCCGTCCTTGAAGGTCGCCGTCTTGAATTCCGGGCGCGGGTCACGGCCGGGTTTCTCCAACTCGCCGATGATGTCGCGGACAGTGGGTTCGCCGAATCGCTCGTCGGTGAAATCATTTGCCGCCAGGGTTTTCAGAAAGCTGCTGTTGCCGATCAGGTCGCGGATGCCGTTGCCGGTCTTGTCGATGATGCGCTGCACCACCGGGTAGGCCTCGGGATGCACCGCCGAACGGTCGAGCGGATTGTCGCCATTCATGATGCGCAGAAAGCCGGCCGCCTGCTCAAAGGCCTTGGGACCGAGCCGCGTCACCTTGAGCAAGGCGCTGCGGTCACGGAACGGACCATGCTGATCGCGGTGGGCAACGACGTTGCGCGCCAGCGTCTCCGACAGACCGGCCACCCGCGCCAGCAACGGCACCGAGGCCGTGTTCACTTCGACGCCGACGGCGTTGACGCAGTCTTCCACGACAGCATCGAGTTTGCGTGCCAGGCGTGATTGATTGACGTCATGCTGGTATTGGCCCACGCCGATCGCCTTGGCCTCGATCTTCACCAGTTCGGCCAGCGGATCCTGCAGACGGCGCGCGATGGAGACCGCGCCGCGCAGGGAGACATCCAGTTCAGGAAATTCATTGGCGGCGAATTCGGACGCCGAATACACCGAGGCGCCCGCTTCGCTGACGACCAGACTGGAGATGCGCAGTTCCGGATGGCGTTTGATCAGATCCTTGACCAGCCGATCGGTTTCGCGCGATGCCGTGCCGTTGCCGATACTGACCAGTTCCACGCCGTGCTTGGCGATCAATGCGGCCAGGGTGGCGATCGCGGCGTCCCACTGATTGCGGGGCGCGTGCGGATACAGCGTCGCGTGGTCGACCAGGGCGCCGGTATCGTTGATCACCACCACCTTCACCCCGGTGCGCAGGCCGGGGTCAAGACCCAGAGTGGCGCGGGGTCCGGCCGGTGCGGCCAGCAGCAGGTCGCGCAGATTCTCGCCAAAGACACGAATCGCCTCCTCCTCCGCGCTTTCGCGCAGACGCAGAAAGAGTTCCGTTTCCAGCTGCATGTGGAGTTTGACGCGCCAGGCCCAGCGCACCGCCGTGGCAAGCCAGGCATCGGCCGCGCGACCCTGTTGGGCAATACCGAAACGCGCTGCGATCCGGCTTTCACAATTGCCCGGCCCGGCATCCGCGTCCAGATCATCCTGGCCGGGCACCACCAGCTTCAGGCGCAGCACGCCTTCGCTGCGGCCGCGAAACATGGCCAGCGCGCGATGCGAGGGAATCCTGTGCAGGGGTTCGGAGAAGGAAAAGTAGTCCGAGAACTTGGCCCCGCTTTCCTGTTGTCCGTCGGTGACGCTGGACAGCATGAGGCCGTTGTCCCAGGCCAGCGTGCGCAGCTCGCCGATCAGATCGGCATCTTCCCCGGCGCGTTCCATGAAGATGTTGCGCGTACCCTCCAGTACGGCCGCGGCGTCCGCAAAGCCGGCATCCGGATTCAAAAATGCGGCAGCGGTCTCGGTCGGGTCGCGGGCCGGGTCATCGATCAACTGATCGAGCAGCGGTTCGATGCCCGCCTCGCGTGCGATCTGTGCCTTGGTGCGGCGCTTCTGCTTGTACGGCGCATACAGGTCTTCCAGCCGGGTCTTGGTGTCCGCCGCCGCGATGGCCGCCTGCAGCGCCGGTGTCAGCTTGCCCTGGTCCTCGATGCTTTTCAGAACAGCGCCGCGGCGCTCCTCGAGTTCCCGCAGATACCCGAGGCGTTCTTCGAGATTGCGCAACTGGGTGTCGTCGAGACCGCCGGTCGCCTCCTTACGGTAGCGGGCGATGAAAGGCACGGTGGAACCTTCGTCGAGCAACGCGACGGCCGACTGCACCTGCTCCGGACGGGCGCCGATTTCGTCGGCAATGCGCTGGATGATATCGATCATGTACAACTCGCAGAGAATAGGTTGAAAAGGGGGATGGCGTGCGGCATGTCCGCGCTCGGGCGGCCGAGTTTAGCAGAGGCGGGGGGTGTTAACAGTCTTGTAATCGGTGCAACAGCGCCCGCGCCGGCAGTCAGTCCTGTGAGCCTACAACGCTCATGTTGATGCGGGCGTGATCCGAGACCCGGTCGAGCGTCCAGGGCGGATCAGCGACGACTTTCACCCGGCAATCCGCAACACCCTCGAGTTCGCGGATGGCGTCGGCCACCTGCTTGGGCAGCAGGAGGTTCCCGGGATGTCCGGGGCTGGAAAAGGCCAGATCGATCTGCACGCTATTTCCGTTCGTGATGTCGATCCTGTAGATCATGCCCATGTTGAACAGATCGATATGCGGCGTCGCCGGGTCATAAATCGTGGTCAACGCACTCTGGACGCGGCGTTCCAACGCCTTGCTGGGATCGCGCCGGCCGCGCGGCTTGTCGGGCATGTGTCTTCTCTCCCTCAGTTGTAAAGTCCGGTTTACGCTGCGCGGACGGACGCCTGCCAGCCGAATTCCGCGATCAGGCGCTGGAATTCATCATCGAGCGGCGAGTGAATAAGAACGGGGGTATCGGTGCAGGGGTGCTTGAACCCGAGCCCCACCGCGCACAGCAACAGGTGGTGGCAGGCGAATTGCTCTCGAAAAAGCCGGTTGTGACGGCCGTCCCCATGCGTGGTGTCGCCGATGATGGGATGAAAGATATGCTTCATGTGGCGCCGAATCTGATGTTTGCGCCCGCTGCGGGGAAACGCCTCGATCAGTGAGTAACGGCTGCTTGAGTGGCGGCCGTCGGCAAATGGCAGCTCAATCGTTGCCAGACGCCGGTAATCGGTGATGGCGTCCTGGGCGGCCTTGTCGGACAGTGCCTTGGCGTCGGTCATTCGATCATGGATTTCCTTGAGCGGATAATCGATCCGCGCGCTTTCCGCCGTGTAGCCACGGACCACCGCAAGATAGCGTTTCTCGGTCTCGCGCTGCGCGAACAGGTCCGTCATTCGGGTCGCGGTCTGCGGGTCCAGTGCGAACAGCAGTATGCCGGAGGTCGGCCGGTCCAGGCGATGCACCGGATAAACGCGTTGACCGATCTGGTCCCGCACCCGCTGCAAGGCGAACTCGTGCGCATGACGGTCGATGGCACTGCGATGTACCAGCAGGCCGGCCGGTTTCCGCACCGCGATCAGATACTCGTCACGATACAGAACCCGCAATTCCTGAGCCTGACTGTCCACGTTCCCGTTGCGGCTCCATGGCGGTAAAAACAATGGGTGATTATACGGCTTCGAGGGTTCGCATGGCGGTTAAAGGGCGAAACCACATTTGATTTGGGTTAATATGTGGGCGCCGCGCGCGCCGTGGCGATCCCAGTCCAGCAGTCAGCGAAGCGGAGTATGTCGATGCCGACCAAGATGTTGATCATGATGACCAGCGGTCCGGACACCCCCACCCGCCTCGGCACACCCTTTCACCAGGCCATGACCGCGGTCGCGCTGGATGCGGAAGAGGTGACGATTGTATTTACCATGGAAGGCACGCGACTGCTGCAAAAGGGCGTCGCGGAGCATGTCTTTGCCAAACAGGGGTCGGGGCACAGCGTTTATGATTCCATCAAGGCGGCCAGGGAGTGCGGCGTGAACCTGTATGTCTGTCCATCCTCACTCGAATTGCATGAACTGAAACTGGAAGACTGCATACCGGAGCTTGACGGTGCGATGGGTGCGGCCGGCTATGCGACGATGGGCCTGCAGGACGATGTCGTGGTGTTCTGCTATTGAATGAACTCGCTTTGGCCAGGTCAGGAGTGATGCTGTGAGCGACACCGATGCGAATGCACGCCTGGAGATCGTGGAGACACATCTGCTTGATCATGCCGGCTCGCTGGACGAGCTCACGCGCACGGTGCTGCGGCTCGAACGGCAGATTCAGGAACAGGCCGAGACCATCAAGCGACTCGAAGCCCAGGTCCGGGCCGGTTTGCATTCACCCATGGCGCGGCCGGAGGATGAGAGTCCGCCCCCGCATTATTGAAACATGGTCGCATATCGGGCCGGCATCCAACGGAGGAAGAACATGACAATGCAAAAAATACTTGGGGCGCTTACCGGCGTTACGACTCTTATCAGTGTGTCGAGCGTTGTATCGGCGGCGCCCGATCTCAAGCCCGGCTTATGGGAAATGACGGTCACATCGAATATCCCGGGTATGCCCATGGCGCCGCCACCGTTCACACAGCGCAAATGTCTGGATGATAAAGACGTCATTCCGAAGTCCGAGCAACCGGATCAGACCTGCCAGGATATTCAGCACAGCGTCAAGGGCAATACCGTCAACTGGAGCATTCGCTGCGAGCAGAACGGAACGACCACCGTAGGGAACGGCACGCTGACCTATGCCGGCGAATCCTATTCCGGATCCATGCAGCTGGAAATGCAGGGTGGCGAGATGGGGGCAATGACGATGAGTCAACGTCTGCAGGGACGGCGCATCGGTGATTGTCCTAGATAGTTCCGATGTGTTCGCGGCTTAGCGAGGCTCGACGCCAGATGCTGAGGGCGAACGGCTGATTCTGTCGAAATTTATTACATTGATGGATTAGGGCGTAATAAGTGCGATTTATGATTAAACAGTGGGTTAAGTGAATTTTTCGGTATGATCGCGGGCGAATTTGTCGGTATAGTTTCCAGTTTATCTTGTGTCAGCGTGGATATGCCACTAGTAATTTTCTTAAAAACAATCAGTTATAAGTATGAGCATGGTTCTTGCAGAAGGGGATTGCAAAGATTTTCGGATTCTCCGAGCTTTACATACGAACAGAACCTACAAAGTTGAGTTAAAAAAATGAATAATTCAAAGAGTTGGCATCCGTATTCGACGCTGGCCCTGGCGCTTGGATCGATCCTCGCAGCGCCGAACGCGTTGGCGGTTAACTGGATGACCTCCTGTGGATCGGACAACTGGAGCGCGGCCTGCTGGGCCCCGGCGGCGCCGGTCGCGGGGGACACAGTCTTCATTACACAGACCGGCAGTACGGACATCGTTGTGACTTACGACAACAACGTTAATCCGGCAGCTGTCTTTGGCGAGATCCGCGTCGACGGAACCGGTACCGGTTCCGTTTCACTGAACCAGGATCTCGATCTGTCTCTGAACGCCAATACGATGTTACTCGGGCGCGACGGCGTGGGTTTCATCAATCAGACCAATGGCACCAATAATATCGGCTTTGCCAGCATCGGCGCGCGTGCCGGCAGCAGCGGTACCTACAATCTGAGTGATCTGGGTTCGGTTACCTTCAGCAACCTGTATCTGGGTAATGCCGGCACCGGTCATTTCAACCAGTCGGGCGGTTCCGTCACTGTCACCACGGACCTGTTCATGGGCGCCGAGAACGGCGG
>JBFEJM010000066.1:0-9087 GCA_041553175.1 Gammaproteobacteria bacterium
GCCAAGGTACGCGCAGATGCGGCCAAAGCGTTTGACGAGTTGGAAAAAGCAGAGCACCAGCATTGATCGCTTGAGCAGGCGAGGCCAATTCCGGCAGGACACGTTCGTCCCGGCTCAGATCAGGCACGCACAAGGGTTCCCCCTGTTCGGCCACCCAGCCGCATAGACCACCGCCTTGAACCGGCATGGACTGGCCCCGCAGCAGATCGGCATGGGTGCCAACGGCATCCTGGTAAGTGAACTCCGTGCCTGACTCGTTCAACAAGGGAAAGGCCCCGATATCCGCTTCAACCAGCTCGACTATGCCGGCACAGATATCGCGATAAAACGCCTTCTCATCGACCGTATCCTGCGCGATATGACGGGCGAGGGTCTGCATGGCGCCATCCAGCACCAGATAACCGTGCTGCCGGCGCCGCTGCTCGGTAATATCGGTGGAAATGCCGCACAGTGCGTTGCACCGCTCGTCCGCGTCGAGCAAAGGCACCTTCACGGAAACATAATCGCGCGGTCCGTCCTTCTGTACGATACGTTCTTCATAAACCATCGGTCGGCAATCTTGCAACACAACGCTGTCATTCGCGCGCAACTGATCGGCAATCTCCGCGGGAAACAGGTCAAAGTCAGTCTTACCGATAATCTCGCCCCGCTCGAAATCGATAATCCTTTCATACTGGCGGTTGGCGATCAGATAGCGTCCGTCGATATCCTTTATGTAAATCACCGCCGTGGTGTTATCCAGGATGGCTTCCAGCTGTCGTTTGCTCGCAATCAGCTCCAGCTCGGCATTTCGGCGTTCGGTATCTTCATGCGCCACCAGCACCGTACCCAATATGTTTCCGGTTGGATCCTGCACCGGACTTGCACTGAAATGCACGGGCACATATGTGCCATCTGCCAAAACGAAACCGGCATCCTTCTTACAGACAAATGACTTGCCGGCCGCGCCGGCCGCGTTGATAAGATCGCTCAGAGTTGCACCGTCTATGCGTTCGGCCAGTTTCGCATATTCACTCAATGGACGACCGCGGGCCTTATCCTCACGGACATGTAACAACACCTCGGCCGCCGGATTCAGCGCACTGATCTGACCGTGAATATCGAGCGTGATCAGGGCATCGCAGATAGACTGCAGTGTGGCCGATGTCCAGGCCGCCACCTGCAGCTTGCGCGTGGTTTCCGCGCGGTACATGGCCAGTGTGATGACCGCGTGCAGTTCCCGCGCGGTGGTGGGTTTGACGATATAGCCGAAGGAATCGGTAACCTTGGCCTGCTCGATACGGGCATCATCGGCATGGGCAGTAAGATATACAACGGGAATCGGAAACCGATCCTGAATTCTGCGCGCGGCCTCGATGCCGTCCATGGCACCCTCCAGCACGATATCCATCAGGATCAGATCAGGGCGATGTCGTTCGGCCAAGGCAATGGCCTGCTCACCACTGCCGCAGGTGCCGACAATCTTATATCCGGTCTCCTCCAGCTTGAGTCGAATGTCGGTGGCGACCTGAGGTTCGTCCTCAACGACCAGAATGCGTGCTGCCGTCATAGATCTCCCGATCGCCGCCCGGGCGCACGCCGGGATCGCGGCTGACTTAATATGGAAAATACAGTCCCGTCAGGCCAAGGCCCGATGACAGCGTACAGAACCGGATATCGCCAGCGCAGATCTGACCCGCCGTCTCTCGGCATTCGGCAACACCGGCGAGATACCGGCAGGACTCTCACGCCTGCCTTGCGACCTCACCCGCCTGCCCCGCCCCCTCGTGAGAACAGCATGATCCGGCTGGATTCGTTATAAGTGTAGCCTGCAATTCAGCCATCGTTGGAGAAACGGATGGTTCATTATTCCATCGCCGTCCGGGCTGGAAGATAGCCCCCCACCGCCTGCAATGGGGTCGGATCATCGCCCGCGCTGAGCCAGGCCGCCAACGCATAATGCGACGGGGAAACACCTGTCAAGCTGGGGAGTTGCAGTCGCCAGGACCGGCCATCAGCCAAACTTTCCCGGTGAACCAGCACAACAAACTCATGACGGGATTGCCGTCCACGATTTTCGCCGGCCGTGATCACGCTGGTCAGGCCCATACCCAGAACTGCGATGTGCAAGCGCACGTCATTCGGCATAGGCGCGACCGGGTCAAAATCCGCTTCGACCTGAGTACCATCGACGACAACGCGCAGATTTCCCACCGGCTGCCCCGCCCGCGGCGGCGCCTGACTGAAGACACCCGGACGCCAACCGCTACCATTGACGAAAAATGCCGGTGTATAGACCGTGCTTGCACGATGCAGCTGCGCATAGCGCTTCTGGCGCTGCGCATGAGCAGGTTGCGCGAACGGATCGGTCCAGCCGAGGTAGTTCCAGTAATCGACATGAAACGCCACGGGAACCACCTGTGTCCAGAGCGTCTCGCGTTCCGTGTAGGCATTGAGCCAGGCCTCGGCCGGCGGACAACTGCTGCAACCTTCTGAGGTATACAGTTCTATCAGTGTCGTCCGGGCGACACCGCTTTCAAACTGTATCTTCTCGGCGAAGGTCTGCGCACTCAATAAAAATAACAGTGCGGCGAGCGATCGAAAAACCATAGCATCTGCCAAGTGGATGGGCTCAATGACTGTGAACCCCCGGTGTCGCCAAAAGTTCCGCGCAAAGCGGAACGAGAGCGTATCCGGCAAGCCGCGGACATCATCGGGAATCGGATAAACAGCGGGGAAAAGCGGGTGACTACAGCCAGCGCTGCAGATAATAGATGAACTGACCCTCGGAGGATTTGGAGGGCCCGATCACCAATGCGGCATGACGATGGGCGGTCGGATCGGCGGCGGACCGGGCCGCGTCGGCGTCCGCAAAGATTTCCACATTGCCGGCCGGAAAGCGCTTGCGGTTCAACTTCGGCGTATAGATCACCGCACTGCGCACATCGGAGACGCCGGTTTCGGGATCGGGAGGGACAAATCCGCGCATGACTCACCTCACTGTGGTACTTCAGTGACTATACACCATGAAACCGGGTCTGCATGCACGGGCTGTCTCGAAGCATTTCAAGCTTCAGGTATCCAGAAGTTCAATCCAATGCAGCACGGGGATTCGGGCGGCCGTTGCCAGGTGCAATTGACAACCGACGTTAGCAGTCGCGATAAGATCCGGCCGGTCCGCACTGAGGTTACCGAGTTTGTTGTCGCGCAAACGCCGGGCCAACGCAGGCTGCAGCAGCGAATAGGTGCCCGCCGAGCCGCAGCACAAGTGGCTGTCCGCAACAGCGGTGAGTTCGAACCCGGTCGTGGCGAGAATGCCCTCCACTTTGCCCGGCAGCGACAGGCCGTGCTGCAGTGTGCAGGGCGCATGGAAGGCGACCCGTTGCGAGCGGTCGCTGCGCAGGCTGTCCAGATTCTCGGCGGCGATGACCTCGCTGAGGTCGCGGGCCAGCGCCGACACACGCTTGGCCTTATCGGCGTAGACCGGATCCTGTTGGAGCAGGCTGCCGTAGTCCTTGATCATCACACCGCATCCACTCGCCGTGGTGATGATGGCCTCGACACCGTCTTCTATATGCGGCCACCAGGCATCGATATTGCCGCGCAAGTACGCCAGCGTCTCCTGCTCCGCGGACAGATGATGACTCAGGGCGCCACAGCAACCGGCCGTGGGCGCGACCAGCAGCGAAATACCCAGACGGTCGAGTACCCGCGCGGCTGCAGCATTGGTCCTGGGTGTGGCACTGGACTGGGCACATCCGGCAAGCACCAGCATCCGCCGCGTATGCCGCGGTGCAGGCCATTCACCCGCAGTCTGTCTGGCCGGGACTTTGCTGCGTAACGCGGCCGGCAGCCAGGGTCGCAGGGTCTGCCCAACCCGCAACATCAGACCGAAACGCCGTGCGTGCGGCACCAGCATGCGCAGCGCGCGCCGTAGCAGTCGTTCATGCAGCGGTCGCTGAATACGATGTTCGAGCAGATGCCGACCAATGTCCGCCAGCCGGCCATAACGCACGCCCGAGGGGCAGGTTGTTTCACAGGCGCGACAGGTCAGACAGCGATCCAGATGCAGCTGCGTCTCGCGGCTGACCTGCTGACCTTCCAGCAGCTGCTTGATGAGATAGATCCGTCCGCGCGGCCCATCCAATTCATCGCCCAGCAGCTGATAGGTCGGACAGGTCGCGGTGCAGAAGCCGCAGTGGACGCAGCTGCGCAAAATGGAATCAGCTTCGCGTCCTTCCGGCGTAGCGAGAAATTGTCGGGTTATGGATGTCTGCATGCCTTAAACCTATCTCAAAATCGCAGATCGACCGAGATAGATTCTAACCATCGGCCTGTCGCTGCAGATCGGTCAAAGTCCCCGCCAGACGCCGATAGACGGTCGCAAGCGCACCGTCGTCGCCGACGTTGCCGGGAAAGATCACCACCGGCAGATCAGGGAACTGCGGATGATTCGATGGACATCGTACCACTGAACAGCCCGCGAGTATCTGCCCCACAACCCGGGCAGTGCGCAGCGCCAGCCCCTGTGACAGCACATCATTGGAGGTGATACCGCCCTTGCTGATCAGAAAGGCGATATCGGCCGGCAGATGGTGAACGATATCCATCAGGAAAGTCGACACCAGTTCGCCAAAGGCCAGACGCGTTTCCTCGGAGGTGAAGGTCAGCTCCTTGCGGCTGGTGAATATCACCGGCGTCAGTCCGCGCGTGTGGACATGCGTGATGCGCTCCAGCACTTCTTGCAACAATGTTTTTGCCTGGTGCTGCAGGCGCGAAACATCGACCTCGACCGGCGCGACGTCGGGTTCGGCCAGCAACTGTTGCAGCTGGCGGGTGGTCTTGCTGACATGCGAACCGACCAGCACCGCACCCGGCCGATCGCTGCGCACATAACGGCGCATGTCTTCCGCCGCAACCGGCTGCGGCGGCAGCGCCGCGAGCGCGCTGACAATACCGGCCGCACTGCGGCACAGAAAACGCTTGCCCTGACGCGCCGCGGCATTCAGATCATTGGCAAAGGCAACCAGATCGGCATGTGATTCGGCATCGACCGCACAGGCGGCATTGCCGGACAAGGCCATGAGCCGGTCGAGACAGCCGGCGCGAATATCGGCGAGACCGAACCGTTCGACCTGCCCGGCGCGAATACGGCCGCGGGTCTTCTCTTCGACATAGTCCGGCAGAAAGGCGTGCTTGTAGCCGAACACCGAGTCACGGGCGAACTCGGTCTCGTTCACCGGCACCGGCTTGCCGTCGACCATCAGGTAATGCACGGAATCGCGCGTGATGCGGCCACCTTCGATAAACGCGGGAATCAGAAAGTGCGCATCGAAGGGCCCCAGTTCTTCCGCGATGACATCGGTCTCGACCGGATAATGGCCACGCAGAGTGGAGTCCGAACGGCTGATCATGATCGGTTCGATGACCCGCCCGGCACGCGCCAGTTTGTCCAATGCGAGCTTGAGATTGTGACAGACCTCGCGGGTGATCGCCGCTGCCCGCTCGGCGTTCATGCCGCGTGTGTTGGTCAAAACGAAAAACAGCGGCGCGGCGTCCTGCAGCGCTTCGCGCAGGGTATCGACATCCCAGCGTGTCAGCAGCAGACAGCTGTGCACCGTCTGCGATCCGGTCGGGTCGTCGTCAAGCACCACGAGTTTCGTTTCGGTCATAAAGTCACCTGGGGCATGCAGACTACTCCCGTCATTGCGAGGAACGGCGTGAGGCAGCCCCCAAACGGCTGAGTTTCTGTCGGGAAACTGCCACACTGCGCTCGCAATGACGTTCCGATATCACGTATCGCGGCTCAAAGATCCAGCAGCTGCTTAGCGCGCGCCTCGATGGCAGGCGCATCCACACCGTTGAAGCTCATCAGCTCACCCGCCGCGGCGACGGTTTCCCCGCGCTGCCAGCACAGAACGTCGCGCCTGGAGGTACTGCGCAGCAGCACCGGTTCAAGGGTCGCACTCGGGCCGCCGCTGATCGCCAGCAGCGCGTCACCGTCGAACAGCTCGGCAAAACTCGCGTCATCCATGAAGCGGCCATCCGGCTCGCTCACCGTATTCCAGCTGATATCGCTGGGGCGGTACAAACGGCGCGGGTTGGCGATACTCACAATGCGCACGCGGGCACCGGCCTTCTCCAGCGCGTCGCGCGCGGTGAAGGCGGGTAACAGTACCATGTCTCCGGCCACCGCCAGAACGATCAGCGATCCGCTGCCACGTTCGGTTTCGTACAACGTGATTGCACCGTCGGTGATGGCCTGTTTGGCCTGCGCCAGCGTGGTACGCACCGGCAGTGCCGTCTTCGAGGCAAAAATCGAAATCGACTTGTTGTGCGTACCGAGCGCCCAGTCATAGGCCGCCTGAATCATGTTGGCATCGCACGGAAACAGCGGAAAATGATTGCCGTTGCGCATCATGGCCGCGCAGTAAGACTCGATTTCGGGACGCTGATGAGTCCAGCCGTTACGGCCCTGTTCCAGCGCGCCGGCGGTGAACATGTTCACCTGCGACGGCGTCTTGCGCCGCAGCTCGGCCATCGCCTGGCTCACGGTCTGCACGATCGGCCAGCCGTTGATGGCGAAGCTTTCGTAGGACAGCCACAGCGAGCGACCGCCGAACAGCGCAATGGCGGCGGCGAGGCCGGCACAGGCATCTTCGTTGAGCGGCTCATAGACCTGGCCGTTCGGCGACTGGTTGTACAGCGGGTCTGTCGTCGGATGACGGATCTTCAATGCGTCATTGATATTTTTCATCGCCGACGCCTCGTTGCCATCGGCATTGCTCACCACGAATGACGGGTCGCGCTGGCCCACGGTCGCGACCACGGCACCAAAGGCGGTCGCCGGCACCTGGTTTTCTCCCAGCGGAAAATCCTTCAACGGCAATGCACCGAGATCCGGCAGCGCACGTTCGCGTTCGGTCGCAACCGTCTTGCCGGCCGGACCGCCGCCGGCGCGCGACAGATTCGTGCGCACCAGCTCCCAGGCATCCGCATGCAAGGCACGGCGTTTGAGACCGCTGATGATGTGCTCGGCATCCAGCGTATCGGCCGGATACAGATTGTGTGCCTTGGCACCGATGGCGTGCACACCCGCGCCTTTGAGCTGCTTGATGATGAACGCGGTGAGCTTGCCCGAGAGCGCCTGCTTCGCCGCGCGGTCGATACCCTCCAGCACCGCGCCCTGAAAGGCGAGACGCTGTGACTGCGAGAAACGCGTGCTGTCGACATAGGCACCGTCCTGACTGCTGTCGTCGAATTCCTTGGCATCGATCAGGATCACATCCTGGAAGCCGTGCGCCTTCCAGTAATCGATCATCGCCTCGTTGGACATCAGCGACACCATCGAATGATGTTCCTGACTGTAGCCATTCCACACCAGCACCGGCAGGAAGTTGGTCACCTGCGGAAAGGCGGTCTTGAAGTGCATGAACGACGACATGATGTAGGGCTCACCCAGGCCACCGTCACCGATGGTCACCGGGAACAGCGTACCGGGATTGAGCAGCGCACCGCCCATGGCGAAGTGCTGTCCCTGCCCCAGCGGGCCGGCCGGGGCCAGCAGGCCGGGAATGGCACCGGACAGATGACCGAGCAGGCCGTGACGTTCGCGGAAACGTGCGCGCAGGTCGGCAACTGTGTGAATGTCCATCGCCTCGAGTGAGCTGTCGAGGAACATGGAACTGTAAAACCCGGGGGCGTGATGACCCACCTCGGTGACTATGTGCTTGTGGCCGAGCATCATCAGTGCGGCATGGGCCTCGGCCGAGGAGGCATAGCCGCCCGGATGACCGGAGGCCTTGCTGCCGCAGACCTGCAACGTCAGATAACGCAGCGCATCGGCGGCCAGCAGGGTCTGGAACACGGCGGCGGAATCGGACGGATCGGCAATGGCCGTCTGCCCCGCAGCGATGACAGGCTTGGCGGCGAGCTGGTCGGCGCCCGGCCATGCTTCAGCGAAGTATTGGATACCGTCGCGGAAATCAGCGGCGGACAAATTCAGTTCGGCGGCAGTGGTCATGGTCAGACTCCTTGGTATGGCCGGTTGGTACTGATCTCAGTTGCACACACCCTACGACCCAGCTTAGTATTCCGCAATACGCAATTGATTTCACGATACGAAATATGAAAACCACAGCACCCGGTTCCATCCAAGTTATTGATCGCTTGACCAATCTATTGGAGGCGATTGCCCGCCACCGGGATTCGGTCAGCCTGAAAGTGCTGGCCGCCGAGACAGAACTGCACCCTTCGACTGCCTTCCGCATCCTCGCTGCCGCCATCGAGAACGGCCTGGTCGCGCGTGAAGGCAGCAACTACCGGCTCGGCATACGTCTGCTCCAGTTGGGCAGCCGGGTCGCGTCGCATCAAGATCTGCGGCGTGAAGCGCGGCCGCTGATGGAGGCGCTGCGCGATCAGATCGGCGAAACAGTGAATCTCACCGTGCGCGAGGGGGATGAGGTGGTGTATCTGGATCGTGCCTTGCCGGAACGCATGATGCGGGTCGAACAACGCATAGGCAGTCGTGCGCCGCTGCATGTGACGGCGGTCGGCAAACTGATGCTGGGTAAAGGCAGCGAAACCGCCTGTCGTGAGTATGCGCAACGCACTGGACTGCCCGGTTACACACGCTACAGCATCACCGATGAAGAGCAATTGGTTCAACATGTATCGGGCTGCATACGCGCCGGCTTCGCCTATGACGATGAAGAAGCCGAAACCGGTGTCGGCTGTATCGGCATGCTGGTGCACGACGGTTCCGGTCAGATCGTCGCCGGGCTGTCGATTTCAGCGCCGATCGAGCGGCGGCGGGATGAATGGGTGGATATGCTGAAAGAGAGTGTCGAGGCGCTGTCCAGGCGACTATGATCTTGCCGCCGATCATCTATTATTGACTCTTACAGCTTCATTAACCCACACAATCTGTTAACCATGACCTCAGTGATACTGTTTACCGACTGCATGAACGCCTGGGGCACGCCGGATTTCGGTGAGCGCCTCAAATCAGACATTGAACGTCTGGATACTGACCTGCTCCCCTTGCAACAGGGATTATCCGCAAGCAGTTATGTCACGAGTGGAAAAATTGAAGTCATGGTTCTGGGC
>JBFEJM010000067.1:0-9086 GCA_041553175.1 Gammaproteobacteria bacterium
GATCATCGTCGACGCGATGGATACCTGGTACAACAACCTCATGCGCAACATCAAGGCCGGCGATGTCCGTACCTTCAATGAAGCGAAATGGGATCCGTCCACCTGGCCGAAAACCGCAAAGGGCGTCGGCTTCATGGAGGCGCCGCGCGGTGCACTGGCGCATTGGATCGTCATCAAGGACGGCAAGATCGACAACTATCAGGCCGTGGTGCCGAGCACCTGGAACGCCGGTCCGCGCGATGCTGCCGGACAGGACGGTCCCTACGAAGCGGCGCTGGCCGGACACAAACTGCATGATCCGAAACAACCGATCGAGATACTGCGCACCATCCACAGTTTCGATCCCTGCATTGCCTGCGCGGTGCATGTCACAGATCCCGCGGGTGAGGAATTGGTACGAGTAAAGGTCAAATAAGTCGCAGTAACGTTCACTAAGCGATCGGTGGAGAGGAAGGGATGTCCAATACCGATACAGACAAGATCAACGGTTTTTTGCCGCGCGCGCGTTTCGGCGATCTCTTCGATGCACTGAGATCGTCGGGTTATCGCTGTATCGGTCCCCAAGTGCGCCACGGTGCCATTCTGTATCAGGACATCGAAGGTCCGGAGGCATTGCCGCAAGGCTGGCGTGATCACCAGGAACCGGCAGGTTACCGCCTCGAGCAGATCGACTCGGCGCGACAATTCGCCTGGGCGACCGGCCCGCAGGCCATCAAGCCGAATCTGTTCGCGCCGCGTGAACTGCTCTGGTCGGTCCAGCGCGATGCAAAAGGTGAGCTCGACTTTTCCCCGATGATGCCGACCGCGGAGCCGCTGGCCCTGATCGGTGTGCGCGCCTGCGATCTGGCCGCTCTGCGCCTGCAGGACGCCCATTTTCTGGACACTGACCAGACCGATCCGCATTACCGGGTCCGGCGGGAGCGTCTGTTTCTGATCGCGGTCAACTGCTCACATCCGGCGGCCACCTGTTTTTGCGTCTCGACCGGCGACGGTCCGGACGCCGAGCGCGATTGTGATCTTGTGTTGGACGAGCTCGATGACGGCTTTCAGGTCAACTCTGTCAGTGAACGCGGTGCGGCGCTGGCCGCCGGCCTGAACCTGCAACCGCTGCCGGCGGAGTCTCCGCGCCAGATCGAACAGCAGCGTGCGCATGCGCGCAGCGTGCAGTGGCGTCGGCTGCCGGGACGTGATCTGCGCGGGTTGCTCGATACCACGCTTGATCACGAACGGTGGGCCAAGGTCGCCGGTCGCTGCCTGTCCTGCGGCAACTGCACCTCGGTCTGTCCCACCTGTTTCTGCCACAGCCAGCATGATGACGCCAAACTCGACGGCAGCGGCAGCGTCCACTATCGGCAATGGGATTCCTGTTTCACGGCCGATCACAGCTATATACACGGTATCACCGTGCGCAAGGATACGCGCTTGCGCTATCGTCAGTGGCTGACGCACAAGCTGGCCGGGTGGCATGATCAGTTTGGTCGCAGTGGCTGTGTCGGCTGCGGGCGCTGTATCACCTGGTGTCCGGTCGGGATAGACCTGACCGAGGAAATTGCCGCGCTTGCCGGGGGAGCGACCTGATGGATCAGCAGGCCTTCCCGCTGACCGCCGAGGTGGTACGACGCACACAGGAGTCCGCCACCATTTTCACCCTGGGTCTGCGTCTGCAGGATCCCGCCCGGCATGCCGCATACCAGTTCCAGCCCGGTCAGTTCAATATGCTGTATCTGTATGGCGTCGGCGAGATTCCGATTTCCATTGTGTCGGACCCTGAATATGGCGACGAGATCGAACACACCATTCGCGTGGTAGGGCGGGTTACGCGCGGGTTCGCGCAGCTGCAACCCGGCGATCAGGTCGGTCTGCGCGGCCCGTTCGGCCATGGCTGGCCGCTGCTGAACGCCCAGGGCCGCAATCTGCTCATGGTCACCGGCGGACTCGGCTGTGCGCCACTGGTGTCGGTGATCAATTATGTCGTGGCACGGCGCAAGGCATTTGGCCGCTTCGCCATTCTCCAGGGTGTCAAGCATATGGACGACCTGATCTGGCGCGAGCGTTATGCGCGCTGGGCCAACCTGCCGGATACCCAGGTGCTGCTCGCCGCCGATGTGGCGGGCCAGGGCTGGAGCTGGCATGTCGGGCTGGTCACCGAGCTGTTCGATCAGTTGCGCTTCGATCTCAAAGATGCGCTGGTCATGATCTGCGGCCCGGAGCCCATGATGCTTGCGACGGTGCGCCGGTTGCGCGACGACGGTGTGCCCGCCGACCAGATCTGGATGTCGCTTGAACGCAATATGCAATGCGCGACCGGCCATTGCGGACACTGTCAATTCGGCGCACGCTTTGTCTGTAAAGACGGTCCCGTATTCAATTATCCACAGATACGCGACCGTCTCGGCACCAAAGGGTATTGAACCATGGTCGATGCCACACCCAGCGCCAGGCCGCGCCTCGCTGTGCACAAGTTCAGCTCCTGTGACGGGTGCCAGTTGGCATTGCTCAATCTGGGCGAGGATCTGTTGACGCTGGCGGAGCTGGTCGATATTCGCCATTTCGCGGAGGCGGGCATACTGGGTGAGGATGAACCGGTTGATATCGCCTTTGTCGAAGGCAGTATTTCGACGGTTGCGGACATGGAACGGATACAGTCCATACGCGCACAGAGTAAAAAACTGGTGACGATCGGCGCCTGCGCGACGGCTGGCGGTCTGCAGGCATTGCGCAACCTGGCCGACGCCAAGGCGTGGACGGCGGCGGTCTATGCCGTACCCGAATACGTCGCGACGCTAGACCAGGTGATGCCGGTCAGCGCCGTTGTGCCGGTCGACTTCGAGCTTTGGGGTTGTCCGGTCAACGGACGGCAGGTGATCGCCACGGTGCGCGCGTTGCTGTACGGTGTTGCGCCAATCGATGTTCGCGACAAGATCTGTCTGGAATGCAAACGCCAGCAGCAGGTCTGTGTCATGGTCACCCAGGGCGCGCCCTGCATGGGTCCGGTGACCCGTACCGGTTGCGGTGCACTCTGTCCCACCTTTGGCCGTGCCTGCTATGGCTGTTACGGACCGGCGGAAAATCTCAACACCCACGCGCTGGGTGTGCGTCTGCAAGTGCTCGGGCTGGTCGGTCGGGACATCGCCCAACGCTTCGAAACGACGACCAGTCAGGCCAGACCCTTTGCCGAGGCGGCACGGCGTTTCTCGGAGTTGCCGTGAACGAGCAACGTACAGTGAATATCCATGTCCCGGTGCTGGCGCGGGTGGAGGGCGAAGGGGCGCTGGATATCCGCATACGCGCCGGTCGTATCGAATCACTGCGGCTGGAAATCTACGAGCCCCCGCGGCTGTTTGAACAACTGCTGCTGGGGCGGCCGGCGCAGGATGTCATCGATATGGTGGCCCGCATCTGTGGCATCTGTCCGGTGGCGTATCAGATGAGTGCGGTGCAGGCACTGGAGTCCATTTTCGCCGTCGAGGTGACGCCCTGGGTGCGGGCCATGCGGCGGGTGTTCTATTGTGGCGAATGGCTGCAGAGCCACAGCCTGCATATTCATCTCCTGGCAGCGCCCGATTTTCTGGGCTGTTCCAGCGTGCCTGAACTGGCGCGCATCGATCCCGATGCGGTACGCCGTGGATTGCGTCTGCAGGCGCTCGGCAACGATCTTATCGCACTGTTCGGCGGCCGCTCGGTACACCCTGTCGGGGTTCGCATCGGCGGGTTTTCCCATGCACCGGCAGCGACCGCGGTCACGGCCATTCTGAGTCGTCTGCATGCTGCCCGCAGTGATGCCGAGGCACTGCTGCGCTGGACGGCGGCATTGCCGCTGCCGCAGGACGACCAGGACTTTGTCTGTGTGGCTCTGCGGGGTGTCGATGAATACCCCATATTGAGCGGTCAGATCCAGTCCAGTGGCGGCCATAATTTTCCGGCCAGCAACTTCGAGCGCTATATCCAGGAGGCACAGGTTCCGTATTCAACGGCGTTGTATGCGCATCTGGATGGAAAACCCTATCTGGTGGGTCCGCTGGCGCGGCTCAATCTGAACCGGGATCGCCTTCCGCCGGAACTTGCCGCGCTGTTACAGGAACTCGGTGTGCGCCTGCCGACACGCAATATGTTCCACAGCATCATTGCGCGCGCCGCGGAGATCTGGATTGCGATTGACGAGGCGGCGCGCCTGTTGGCTGACTATAGCGTGCCTGATCGTCCTTTCGTCGCGAGCAAACCCGGTGCCGGGATCGGAATTGCCTGTACCGAGGCCCCGCGCGGAATACTCTGGCATCGCTATGCCACCGATGCATCCGGACGGATCGTGGAGGCGCGGATCGTGCCGCCGACGAGTCAGAACCAGGCGCGTATCGAACAGGATCTGGCGCATTCGCTGAACAGCTATGGCCTCGCTCACAGCGATGACGAGTTGAAATTGCGGGGAGAGACAGTGATACGGAACTATGATCCCTGTATTTCCTGCGCGACCCATTTTCTGCGTCTACGGGTGACGCGGGAGCGGCCCTGATTGCTAGGGGGATGCAACAGATGCCAGGATCGCATCCGCCAGTGCGGCCACATCGAACGGCTTTGAACTGTCGACGTGAATCGTGTGCTGTTCTTCCTCAACCGTCAGGGGTTCGGCAATCCGCAGCTGGTGTTCGAGCACCGCGAGTGTCGCTTCTGAGGCATCACGCTCTTTCTTGTGCCGATGGGTGATGCGATCCCGCAGTATGGACTCGGGTGCCATGATATCGACGATGATACAGCGGGTACCGGCGGCCGCCGCCAGTTTCAGGAACGGTGTACGTTGCGCGCGACGCAGAGATGTCGCGTCGACAATCACAGGAAGACCGGCATCGACTATCGGATAGGACAGTGCCAGCAGGCGCTGGTAGGTTTTCTCCGTGACATCGGGCGTGTAGGCGCCGGTATTGATGTTGCTGGCAGTGCATTCCTCAGGCGCGAGACCCAGTAGCCGTTTGCGTTCCACGTCGGAGCGCAGCCTGACCGCGCCGATAGCCTCCACCAGTTGCCGCGACAGTGTGCTCTTGCCCGAACCCGACAGGCCGTGCAGCACAATCATCGGCGCCTGTACGGAAGCGGTGCGGTAGCGTTCGGCCAACGCGATGTAACTGTTCATGCGCTCGATGGCGTCACTATGGTGAGCGCTATCCTTGATATGTTGACGGGCCTCGATGGCCGCTACCTTGGCCCGTACCATGGCCCGATAGACCAGGTAGTAGCGCAGCAGGCTCAGCCCCTGGTAATCGTCCGCAGCCTCCAGATAGTCGCTCAGAAAGCGTCGTGCCAGGTCAAGGTGGCCGCGGTGTTCCAGATCCATATAGAGGAACGCGACTTCCGACAGCGGGTCTATCCAGCGCAGGTCGTCGGCGAACTCCAGCGCATCGAAGATCCTGACGCGATTCTTGATAAGCGCCATATTGGCCAGGTGCATGTCGCCATGGCATTCGCGAATCCAGCCTTCGCGACGGCGCAACTCGAGATCCTCATGCAGTTCCCGCAACTGGTTGACGCTCCACTCATGCAGAGGTTCCAGACGTTCGCATACATCGGGCTCATCACAGTTGCCCATGATCTGATCGAAGTTCTGCTGGACATGATCGCCGATATTGGCCGGTGTGCCGAACAGGGTATCCTTGCTGGCGATCACCGCGTTACGGTGAAATGCCGCGATTGCGGTAGAGAGCTGATCGATATGTTCGGCCGTCAGCTCGCCGCGATCGGTGACGTGATCAAGCCGGTCGTTCTCGGAGAACTGATGCATGCGCACGGCATAGTCGATGGGCGGGCCGCTGCCATCCAGGATCGGTGCAGCGAGCGTTCCGGTAATGGGTACAACAGCCTCGTACAGCTCCGGTGCCAGACGGCGATTGAGCCGCAATTCCTCGTGGCAGTAGAAACGGCGTTTTTCGAGCGTGGTGAAATTAAGAAAACCGAGATCGATCGGCTTCTTGAATTTATAGGCATAGTGTCCCGTCAGCAGGACAAACGAAATATGAGTTTCAATAAGTACGAAACGCCCGCTCGGATGCGGGAAATGATCAGCCGACTGCAAGGCCGCAATCATTCGTGCCTGTTGCTCAACATCCATGTCCATCACCGCGGAAGGGTAGGTGATACCGAGGGCAAAGTCTGATGACGTACGTTGCAGATGCACCCTGTACCTCCACTCTCAATCCCCCAAATGCCAGAAGCGTTTTCGATAAATGTCTTCAGCCAAGCCGTTCTGGCATTGGAGCGTATTTCATGTTCAAGTCGAGGCTAAATAGTAATGCAGGGGGGGATGGCCGCATTGACCCGTGTCAATATTTTGAAATGTGATCAAACCCTAATATTCTGACCTGGCGCAAATGGCAATGGATGAAACAATGAAGCGTGTGCTCTGTCTTGGCTCAGATCAGGCCGTCGATTGCATCGGTTGGCAGATGGCGGGATTGCTGTCGGAACGTGTTCGGGCCAGCGCTGAAGAATATGACATTAGGCAATGCGCAACCCCGTTGGAACTGCTGAATCTGTTGGATGGTGTGGATGCCTTGTTCATTGTCGATGCACTAAAAGGTGGCAAAGCCGGGGATGTGCGTGCCGTCGACTGGAACGCACTGGTGCGTGATCATGCAGTGTCGATCCACGGTTTCGATCTTGTCACGCTGCTGGAAACCGCGCATGCGCTGGGCGACCTGCCGATGCGCTGCACGATTATCGGAATCGGCGTCGGTGCAACGGGCCAGAAACCGGTGACGCCGGACCCGGCAATGGTCGAGCAGGTCTTCACGCTATTGCGAACACTGTAAGCCTGTATCGCTGCGGGCCTTCCACCGGTTGAATACCGCTGACGCCGAGAATGACCGGTGTGATTGGATCACTATCACTGCCGCCGGTCACGGCGAACTGGGTGGTGGAACACGGGAGCAGAATGAGCAATAGCTCGAAGCGGGATGTGAGCATGTCAGCAGATGCGCGGCAGCGGATCGTCTTCCAACTCCTCGAGAATGCGCTGCCCGCCCAACTCGGTATGCACGACAACATGGTTGGCGCGTCGCTGCACGCTGCCGATGACAGCCGCCTGATCACCGCCCGGCAGACGACGCAGGGTCTGCGCCGCGGCCTCCGCCTGCTCGGCGGCGATGACAGTAACCACGCGCCCTTCGCAGGCCAGGAACAGGGGATCATATCCAAGCATATCGCAGACCGATTGCACGGATTCGCGAATCGGTATTCCGGTCTGTTGCAACTGAACACCCAAGCCCGTTGCGCGATGGATTTCATGGCAGACCGTCGCGAGGCCGCCGCGCGTCGGATCGCGCATGAAGCGCAGGCCGGAAAAATCCAGCAGTGCCCGGGTGAGCGGCAGGACACTGGCGGCATCCGAACGCAGATCACCGCGCAGACCGAACTGTTCGCGCGCCAGCATGACCGCGATACCGTGATCGCCGACCGGTCCGCTGACCAGAATCGCGTCGCCGTCGCGAATCTGATCCAGGCCCAGGCGCGGACCGGGCAGACGGGTGCCGATGCCGGTTGTGGCGAGATAGAGACCGCCGCCTTCACCGCGCGGCACCACCTTGGTGTCGCCGGCGGCGACCTGCACGCCGACTTCACGGGCGGCCTGCGCCAGGCTCGCGATAATGCGATCCAGCTGCGCGATCTCCAGCCCTTCCTCGATAAAGGCGTTGAGACTCAGGTAGCGCGGCAGCGCACCGGCCACGGCGAGATCGTTGGTGGTGCCGTGTACCGCCAGCGAGCCGATATCACCGCCGGGAAACTCCAGCGGTTGCACCGTGAACCCGTCGGTGGTGAACAGGAGTTCGCGTTCGTGCAGACTCAGCGTCACGGCATCGGCCTGCGTATCCAATACCGGGTTGCTCAGGTGGCGCGCAAACAGTCCATCGATAAGTTCGCGCATGTAGCGGCCGCCGTTGCCATGGGCCAGGGAAATGTGGGTGTCGCTCAAGGGCGTCGACATAACTCACTCCAGAAAGTATATGCAGCGTCTGTACAGTGCGTTCGAGCGTAGCAGGAAAGTGCATGCAAGGTGTGACGCACTCGCCACTCGGGTTGCATTGCGGCGTTCATCATTCCATATCCCGATGGAGTGTTTCCACCACCTGACCGAAACTGATAGCGGCATCGTTGCAGGGCAGGCGTTCTGGCAGACTGACCACGAAACCGGCGTCCTGCAGTTCCGCGCATGCGAGTTCAGACAGCCGCGCATTCTGGAACACACCGCCGGTCAATCCGACCTGTTTGAACGCGTGCTGTTGCGCCAGCTGTTCCGCCTGGTGACGGATGGCGCGGGCCAGGCTGGCGTGAAAGTCTGAGGCCCGCCGTGCGGCTGGGATTCCAGAATCCCGCAGCATCGCGATCAGGGGCGACCAGTCGGTCTCCCACAATCCGGCGGAATTTTGGGACAGAGGTAACTCCAGGGCACTACCCGCGTCGGTCGCCAGCGCCTCCAGATACATCGGGCCCTGTCCCTCAAAGCTCGCCGTCTGCAGCACGCCGGCAAGACTTGCCGCGGCATCGAACAGACGGCCGGCGGCACTGGTCGCGGGCGCGTTGATGCCCTGGCGCCAGGCCTGGTGCAGAAAATCCTGATCGCCCTGCGGGAGTTCAAAGTCCTGACCGGTTTCCCAGCACAGGGCGGCGGCGCTGCGCCAGGGTGCACGGCCGGCGCGTTCGCCACCCGGCAATCGGAACGGACGCAGCCGTGCCAGCCGCTGCCAGCGGCCCGGCCGTCCGAACAGTGTCTCGCCACCCCACAAGCTGGCATCGTCGCCAAGGCCGGTACCGTCCCAGGCGAACACCAGCCAATCGCCGGTCGCTGCCGTTTCACCGACCAGCGCCGAGGCATGGGCATGATGATGCAGCACCGCCATACTTGAAAGCCCGCTTGCCTGTGCCCAGCGGGTGCTGCTGTAATCCGGGTGCCGGTCGTGAACGACGCGCGCGGCGCGGACGGCATAGAGTGTCTGCAGATCCTCGATCACCTGTTCAAATACCGCCCGGCTGCGCGGCGAGCCCATGTCACCGATGTGCGGTGATACCACGGCGCGATCGTCCCAGGCCAGGCAGACCGTTAC
>JBFEJM010000068.1:0-9049 GCA_041553175.1 Gammaproteobacteria bacterium
GCGTCCTGCCGGGTTACGTCCCCGCGAAAAAACTCGCCGCCATGCTTGACAGCAAATATCCGCATTGACCGACTGATCGGTCGAAGTGGCTGAACAAGGCCTTCTCCCCGGTGATGGGAGAGGGCCTTTTTTATGGTGTACGTTTTAAGCGCCGCCTTCCGCTCCATTGGAAATCCAACTATCAGACCAGGTGCGGTTGCATATTCCAATTCTTGTTACACTGGACCAGTATAGGGCCGGGTCACTTCGAGGGGGGTTGCCCGGTGTGCGCATTGCGTGCGGAGGTCTTTGATGGATAAGTTTCCCGACTGGAGCACCACCTTCGGTGTCGGCATCTCGCAGATGCTGACGCGTCTGCTGAATTTCCTGCCCAGTCTGTTCGGTGCCGTTGCGCTGCTGTTGATCGGCTGGGTGAGCGCACGACTGCTGCGCAAACTCGCGATCCGTCTGTCCCTCGGCCTCGATCGCATGATGGACCGCCTGCACCGGCGCAGCGGACTGAGTCGACCGCATGTGCCCAGCGCCTCGGCGCAGATTATCGGCAGCGTCGTATTCTGGGTCGTGATGCTGGTATTCCTCACCGCCGCCACGCAACTGCTTGGACTGGCCGTGTTCTCCACCTGGCTCGGGCGCGTAGTCGAGTATCTGCCGACGCTGATCGCCGGCGGCCTGATCGTGCTGGCCGGTTTCGTGGTCAGTTCGCTGGCCAAAGACATGGTCGTGGCCGCGGCGCCCGTCGCCGAAAATCAACGCCTGCTGTTGGGCCGCATCGTGCAGGGCATCATTCTCGCCTCGACCATCGTGATCGGTTCGCAACAGATCGGCATCGACGTCACGTTCCTGGTCATTATCGCGGCGGTAATCGCGGTGACGCTGTTCGGTGGCGTGGCACTGGCGGTCAGTCTCGGCGCGCGCACCTTCGTCAGCAATCTGATCGGCGCGCATTACCTGCGTCAGATCTATCAGATCGGTCAGACGGTGCGGATAGGCGAGCATGAGGGCAAGATTCTCGACCTCACTCCGACCGCGTTGATACTGGAAACCGCCGACGGTCGGGTGACCGTTCCGGCCAAGGTGTTCAACGAGCATCCCATTGTGCTCCTGATCGGGGACGATGCGCGTGGTTGAGAGTGCGGCGTTGACGCTGACGTATCTGGAGGCGCACCCGGAAGATGCGGCGCGTGTTCTGGAGCATCTCCCCAACGACCAGGTCGCGGCGCTGCTGGAGAACGTGCCGGTACGGATCGCGGCGCCGGTGCTGGCGCAAATGCTGCCGGCGGTGGCGGCGCGTTGTCTGGCCCAGCTCGAAGACGAGCATGCTGCAGCGATGGTGACACGGCTCGGGCCGCAACTGTGCGCAGTGATACTGCGTCACGTCGATAGCGCGCGCCGCCAGAACCTGTTGGAGCGCCTGCCCACCGCCAGCGCGTTTGCGGTGCGCATGCTGCTCGCCTACCCGGAGGACAGCGTAGGTGCCTGGATGGATAACCGCACCATGGCGCTGCTGCCCGACACCACAGTCGAGGAGGCGCTGGAGCGGGTGCGCGCTGCGAGCGATGAGGATTGCGTCGATCTGTATATTGTCGACCATGATCAGCGCCTGCGCGGCAAGGTGCGCCTGCCGGAACTGCTGCGCGCCCCGTTGGCGGCTCCGCTCACGCAGTTGATGCGCAAGCCGGCCTACACCTTGCCCGCGCGTGCACCGATCGCCTCGCTACGCGAGCACGAAGGTTGGAATCGCTTCAATACGCTGCCGGTGGTGGAGCGTGGCGAACGCTTTGTCGGCGCGCTGCGTCATGCCATGCTGCGCACGGCCGTACAACGCCAGCAGGAAGCGACACAGGAACCTGCCGGCAGTGTTGCGATGGATAATATCGCCGGCATTTATTGGTTGATGTTCTCGAGTCTGATTCAGGTCTTTATCGGCGCGTTCACCGGACGTCTCGCGCCAACCACCACCGAGCACAGGCATGAAAGCTGAGACCGCCGCCGCCATCGCAGCGTTGAACCGGCGCTATCTGCTCGATTATCCGCGCGAGGCGGCCAAACGATTGGAGTCGCTGCCGGCAGCGGAGGCGGCTGAGCTGGTCTCGGCTCACCCGGTGCGAGTGATTGTTCCCGTGTGGGAGCACATCGCACCCGATGTCGAGGAGGCGTTGGCGGTCGAACTGCCTGACGCTTTCCTGCACTCACTGCTGGCCGAACTGGAACCCGTCCAGGCCGCACGCCTGTTGAGCCGGCTGGACGAAACGACGCGCGCACATTGCCTGGAGATCGCCGACGTGGAGATCGCGCAGGAGCTGCGCAGTCTGATGAATTATCCCGCCGACACGGCCGGTCAGCTGATGGATCCGCGCGTGCTTCCGTTCCGCGCCGACATGACGACGCGCGAAGCGCTGGAGCGTTTACGCGGTCTGCGCCGGCGGGCGCTGCGGGAAATATTCCTGGTTGACGATGAAGGACGTCTCGCCGGTCGCATCGAACTGCAGGAACTGGCGCTGGCTGAAGCGGCGCAGCTGTTGAATGATCTCAAACGGCAGGTCAGTGTCGCCGTCGACGATATGGCGCCACGCGAGGAAGTCATCGAAAAACTCGAACAGCACAAGCTGGCCGATCTGCCCGTGCTGGACTATACGGGTAAATTGATCGGAGTGATCCATCAGTCCACGTTGGTGACCGCCATGCAGGAAGAGGCGACGATGGATATCCAGACCATGGTGGGTGCGAGCAAGGATGAGCGCGCATTGTCGAAAATCAGTTTTGCCGTGCTCAAACGGCTGCCCTGGCTGCAGATCAATCTGCTGACGGCGTTTCTGGCCGCGGCGGTGGTGGGGCTGTTCGAATCCACGATCGCGAAATTCGCCGTGCTGGCGGTGCTGATGCCGGTGGTGGCGGGGCAATCCGGAAATGCCGGTGCGCAAGCGCTGGCCGTCACCATGCGCGGATTGGCGCTGCGCGAGATCGGTACGCGTCACTGGCTCAAGGTATTGTGGAAGGAGGTCAATGTCGGATTGCTCAACGGTCTGGCCATCGCCGCGACAACTGCACTTGGTGTCTACGTGTGGAGCGGTTCCGGCGGGCTGGCGCTGGTGATCTCGCTGGCCATGGTGATCTCCATGATCGCCGCCGGTTTTGCCGGTGCGGTCATCCCGATCACGTTGCGGCGACTCGGCCAGGACCCGGCGCAGTCATCATCCATCATCCTGACCACGGTCACCGATGTGGTGGGCTTCTTTTCCTTTCTCGGTATCGCAACGCTGCTCTCGACCCTGCTTCCAGCCTAGCTCGGCCCAGTGCCGCGATGTTGTTGGCGCGCGCGGGTTGTGTCAGTGTTCCGCGTGTTGCGGTCAATCAGTGTGCACGCGCACCGTATGGGTGCAACGCGAATCGACGTGGTGTTGAACCATACTATTGTGTGGGTATGATTTTTCAATGCATTGGTGCTGGCTCGTTCGTGTTTCTTGGGTTTGGCACAGATGTTGTCTGCTTGAATTTACCAAAGTCGTTTAAATGGAGGCACTGCATGTTTGGTGAACAGATCGGTTCCAGTCTGATGCCGCTGACTATGAGTTCGGCGATTATCGAGTTCGACCAGTTCACGCCGGACTGGCCGCTGGCGCAGTTGCCTGAGGATGATGCGGCCGAGCCTCGCAGTTTCACCGCGCATGTGAACTTCGACACTCCGTTTGGCAATGTGCCGATAGTCCATGTCGGTATTTCCGGCTTCGATATCGACAACCGCGACACGTCGCGACTGAGCGCGCACGCCAGCGCAATTTCGCCGACAGGTTTCGATCTGGTGATCAAGACCTGGCTCAATACGCGGGTTTACAAAGTTGAAATCAGTTGGCTGGCGCTTGGTGGGCAGGCGGTTTATCAGTAATGCTTAATATAGTGATTTGACGGGTTCTACCTGTATCACCCATCGTTGACGGCGGAACAGGGGCGGGCGTTCTATACTGTAGAAAGGAAAGGTATGTCCGACGTATTTTTTGCTTTCTGTAAGATTCGGCTTTTTGTTTTTAGCGCTCGGTGAAGCGTTGCGTAATTTGGTTCAGATGAGGAGGTGCTCCCGATGGTTGCAAGAGAGGAACTTGAAAAAGAGAACCAGGAAATAATCGATCTGGCGTCGATACTGTCCGCGTTGGTTGATAAGTCCGAATTCCGAAATAACCCCGTATTCTGCGATTTGCTTCATCGCTTCATGGATAAGATCAATCAGCATCTGAATCACGAAGCGCGATCGGTTTACGGTGATCTGCTGACGCACAGCGATGCCAAGATCAACAAAGCCGCATCACTGTTTATCGGTAACGCGCATGAACTCGAAAAGATTCTAAGCGGTTACACCAAGCGCTGGTGTGTGGCGATTCCGCCACCGGGTGAACATGACACCTTCGTCAATGAAACGAACGAGATATTCCGTCTGTTGAACGAGCGGATAACGATGGAGAGCAAGTTATTGTTCCCGCATCTCGGAGCCGCCCAGCAGCATTGAGGAAGCCGATCAGTCGGGGTTGGGGTGCGGTTCTGGCCGATTAGGCTGGACTCCGCGTTCCGGCTCCGTTTCCTTATCCAGTGTCTTCATTCGACCGAACCTGCGCGGCGGATTGTTCCGCCGGTCGGGCCGGGTTCCCCGCCTGTCTACACCTATTCGGAAGAACAATCGATTTATAAGGTTGTACGCGTATACCGGACTGGGTCTGTAACAGATCTCTATAGGTGATGCTGCGTTTTCGTAGTAATCTCAGCCGCCATGAACTGGCTGCTTCCCGGCATGGCGCCGCCCGTCAATAACGCCGCGGTGCCGAAGCCTGTCTTGTATGCGGATTTTACTAAAGCGATGATTGCCCGCTGAAGGGTGGCGGCAGGCTTGTTGATGCTCCGTATCGCGCGTCCAATAAAGAGACCGAACAACAATGACAACACCGCTCGAACGACCCTCTCAGCCCACATTCGGTGAAGCCTTCATGTATTGGCTGAAGCTCGGTTTCATCAGTTTCGGCGGGCCGGCCGGACAGATATCGATGATGCATCAGGAGTTGGTGGAAAAACGGCGCTGGATTTCCGAACAACGCTTTCTGCATGCGCTCAACTACTGCATGTTGCTGCCGGGACCGGAGGCGCAGCAGCTGGCGATCTATATCGGTTGGCTGCTGCATCGCAGCTGGGGTGGTGTCGTGGCCGGCACGCTGTTCCTGCTGCCATCGCTGTTCATACTGATCGGACTCACCTGGGTCTATGTCGCCTTCGGTAACGTCAGTTTCGTGCAGGGTGTCTTCGCCGGCATCAAACCGGCCGTGGTCGCCATTGTGCTCTTCGCCGCCTGGCGTATAGGCTCGCGCGCGCTGAAGAACAATATTCTGTGGGCCTTTGCCGCCGTGTCCTTCCTGGCCATTTTCGTCTTCCATGTACCCTTTCCCTATATCGTGCTCGGTGCGGGCATTCTCGGCTTCATCGGCGGGCGCGTCGCGCCGGACAAATTCAAGGTCGGTGGCGGCCACGGCGCCTCCGATAAAGACTACGGTCCGGCGCTCATCGATGACGACACGCCGCCGCCGGCGCACACGAAGTTCCGCCCCGGTCGCCTCGTCATATTGATCGTGCTGTTTGTCGCCCTGTGGGCAGTTGCCCTGCTGGCGTTGCCCGCGGGCACGCTGCGTGACATGGGCGAGTTCTTCACCAAGGCGGCGCTGGTGACCTTCGGCGGCGCCTACGCGGTTCTGCCCTACGTCTACCAGGGCGGCGTCGAGCACTATCAGTGGCTCACCGGCACGCAGATGATCGACGGTCTGGCGCTGGGCGAAACCACCCCGGGCCCGCTCATCATGGTGGTGGCCTTCGTCGGCTTCATGGGCGGCTGGACGCAGTCGATCTTCGGTCCGGACGCATTATTCCTGGGCGCCGCCATGGGCGCGGCCGTCGCCACCTTCTTCACGTTTCTGCCCGGGTATCTGTTCATCCTGGCCGGCGCGCCGCTGGTCGAGGCCACTCACGGTGATCTCAAATTCACCGCGCCGCTGACCGGTATCACGGCGGCCGTTGTCGGTGTCGTGATCAATCTCGCCCTGTTCTTTGCCTGGCACGTGTTGTGGCCCGAAGGCACCGACGCCACGCCCTTCGCCGGTGAATTCCAATGGTATGCCGCTGTGATTTCCATCGGCGCCTTTATCGCGCTGTGGAAATACAAGCTGGATATCCTGAAGGTCATCGCCGCCTGTGCAACAGTGGGGTTGCTGTACACCTTCGCGCTGGGCTGAGGACGCCAGTGGTCCCCGGCCCGGGAGAGGTGAGGGGTATTCCGGGCTCAGCGGGAACGCGGTGTTTTTTTCCGCGCCGGCTTTGCCGGCTTGGCGCGCACCTTGACCCGCGTGCGGGGTTCTCCGGTCTTGTCGGCTGATTTGGCTTTGCCACGCGTGGTCAGGGTCGAACGCGGTTTTTTCGCGGCGGCTTTGTGCTGATCGGTTTTGGTGCCCGCGGCGCGCTCGGGCCGGCTTGTTTTTCTGCCCCGCGTTCGATCGGTACGGTCGGTGCGATCACTGCGCTTGCCATGATCAGTTCGATCCGGGCGCTTGGAAGGAGGATTCGCTTTCGCCTCCCTCGGCGGGCGCGGTTTTGCGTCACGTTCCCTGCGCTCGGGTTTGCCGCCGGCACCTTCCGCGCTGATAAACAGTTGCCTGCCGCAGACCCAGACCTTCTGCAGATGTTGGAACACCTCTTTCGGCATGCCTTCGGGCAGGTCGACCGTGCTGTAGTTGTCATAGAGTTTGATGTGACCGATGTGCTGGCTGTCCAGTTCGGCCTCGTTGGCGATGGCACCGACGATATTCTTCGGCTGTACGCCGTGTTCGCGGCCGACTTCGATGCGATAGCGCTGCATGCCGGCCTCCGGCGGTCTGACGCTGTCGCTGCGCGGGCGCTCGAACCCGCGTGGTGCCGCCTCGGGACGTGAACGCTTGTGGTCCGGTCGGCCCCTGTCCTGTTCGAAGCGCGCGCTTGAGCGGTCGTCCGGAGCGCGTTCCTTGACCTTCGGCGGAACCAGCGGGCGCTCAACCTGCTGCAGATAGGCCAGTGCGGCGGCGATCTCGCTCAGCGCGGTATTGTGTTCCTGCTGATAGCTCGCGATCACCTCTTCGAAAAATCCCAGCTCCTGGGATTCGATCGCATCCGTGATGGTCTGCTTGAACTGGGCGACGCGACGACCGGCGATGTCCTCGTGAGTCGGCAGCTGCATGGGCGTGATCGGCTGCCGGGTGGCATTCTCGATCGCGCGCAGCATGCGCTTCTCGCGCGGTGCGACAAACAGAATGGCCTCGCCCTTGCGGCCGGCGCGGCCGGTGCGGCCGATGCGATGGACATAGGCCTCGGTATCATAGGGAATGTCGAAGTTCAGCACATGGCTGATGCGTTCGACATCCAGGCCGCGTGCCGCCACATCCGTCGCCACGACAATATCGAGCGAGCCCTTTTTCAGCCGGTCGACGGTGCGCTCGCGCAAGGCCTGGTTCATATCGCCGTTCAAGGCGGCACAGGAGAATCCGCGCGCCTCGAGTTTCTCCGACAGTTCCACCGTCGCCGTCTTGGTGCGCACGAAAATGATCATGGCGTCAAAGTCCTCGACCTCCAGGATGCGCGTCAGTGCGTCCAGCTTGTGCGTGCCGGTGACCTGCCAGTAACGCTGGGTGATCGCCTCCACGGTACTGGTCCTGGCCTTGATGCGGATCTCTACCGGATCGCGCAGATAACGCCGCGCGACCTTCTGAATGGCATCGGGCATAGTGGCGGAAAACAGCGCGACCTGTTTCTCTTTCGGCGTCTGCTCCAGAATGGTTTCGACATCGTCGATGAAGCCCATGCGCAGCATCTCGTCGGCTTCATCCAATACCAGTGCCTGCAGATGATCGAGTTTCAGTGTGCCGCGACGCAGATGATCCTGAATGCGGCCGGGTGTCCCGACCACCGCATGCACACCACGCCGCAGCGGCCGCAACTGCAGTTCCATGCTCTGGCCGCCGTACACCGGCAGAATGTGGAAGCCCTTCAGGTGACGCGCATAGGTCTGCATGGCCTCGGCCACCTGGATGGCCAGCTCGCGGGTCGGCGTCAGCACCAGGATCTGCGGCTGCAGCAGCGACAGGTCGAGGCGGCTGAGCAGAGGCAGGGCGAAGGCGGCGGTCTTGCCAGTGCCGGTCTGCGCCTGACCCAGCAGGTCGCGACCCTCCAGCAACGGCGGAATGGCCTCGGCCTGAATGGGCGAGGGTGCCTCGTAGCCTATTTCGTCGATGACCTTGAGGAGGGGGGCGGCAAGCGCCAACTGCGCAAAGCCGGTAACGCTGTCTGTGGACATGGGAGAGCCTGTGGTCGAAGCGCCCCGCGGCGGTCGGCGGCGGGCGGGTGAAACGGAAGAATGCGCCACAAGTATACGCTATTTGCCGCGGCGGGCAGCCGCTTCCCCACCTGTCTATGCATCCGCCGAGCGGTGATCGGCGCAGGCTTCGCCGGCCAAATACCTGTGCTAGGCTAGCCGCCATGTCGCGTCTTTACTGGAAAGTGTCGATCTCCGTGCTGGCCCTCGCGCTGGCCGCGCTGGCCTATCTGGGCACCGTGGACGACTGGGGACAGCGCTACACCGAAGAAGGACTCAAGCGCGCACTGATCACCTACGGCGTCGCCCGCGGATTGAACGGCGTGATTTCGGTCGCGCAGGGCACCGAGGTCGCACTGGAACCCGCCGGCATCGGCATTGTGCTCGCGCCGGGTCAGATCCTCGACCCGATCAACGATCTGATCGAACGCTTCTCCTGGATCATGCTTGCGAGTGCAACTTCATTGGGTGTGCAGCGCATTCTGCTCAATGTCACGGCGTGGGAATGGTTCACGCTGGCGGTGGCGATCTGCCTGGGGCTTGCTGTCATTACGCTGTGGCGGGCACATGCCGTGTCGAATGGTGTGCGGCGTCTGATCTACCGGCTTGCCGTGGTGCTGGTCATACTGCGCTTCGCGATTCCGTTGATCGCGATTCTCAATCAGGGTTTCTACATCTATTTCC
>JBFEJM010000069.1:0-9029 GCA_041553175.1 Gammaproteobacteria bacterium
GCTGTAGGCATCGTCGGAGCGAATCTTACGGTCTGCGGTGTAGCGGTTGACCATCGAATCCATATTGCCGGCGGTGACACCGAAAAACAGGTTGGGGCGACCAAGGGCCCTGAAGTCATCGACACCGGTCCAGTCCGGTTGATCGATAATGCCCACCCTGAATCCCTGCGCCTCCAACACTCGACCGATCACCGCCATACCGAAACTCGGGTGATCGACATAACAGTCACCGGTTACCAGAATAATGTCGCAGCTGTCCCAGCCGAGTTGGTCCATCTCGGCACGCGACCGCGGCAGTACCGGCGCCACACCGAAACGGCGGGCCCAATACGGACGGTAGGAGAAGAGCGGCTTGGCGGATTGGGACATGGAATAACACTCGGTGCGCGACATGCGCCTGCGGCGGTCACTGGGGCCGGCGAAGTATACCAGCCCGACGTCCGCACAGCAGTCTATAACCTCAATCCCTCTTGAATTATGGTATTGTGAGAGCGTTTTCAGTCGAGGGTTGCAGATGTCCGAATTGAGCGAGACCGAGGCCGCAACGCTGCGCCAGCGCATCGAGGCATTACGCCTGGAACACCGTGATCTTGACGACGTGATCGACCGCCTGTCGCACGACCCCAATATGGATCAGCTGCAGATCAAACGACTGAAAAAGCGCAAACTGTTTCTGAAAGACCTTATTAAGCGTCTGGAAAGCGACCTCATCCCCGATCTCGACGCCTGAGCCGCGCCTGTGACTTCCCTGTTTCTCCTGATCGCCATCGGCGCAGTGCTGTGGTTCTGGCAACAGAGCCTGCGTGCCCGCGAGATTGCCGTGCGAGCCGCCCACGACCTGTGTCAGCGCCAGGGGCTGCAACTGCTTGACAGTACGGTCGTGCTCAGTGGTCTGCGTCTGCAGCGCAGCGACGACGGCTGGCTGCGCCTGCAGCGCACCTATCTTTTCGAGTACAGCCGGGACGGCGATCGCCGCGAACGCGGCTTCATTCTCGTGCTGGGGCTGCGTCTGGAAACGGTCGGTCTGGCGGCTGAAATGTAATTTCCGGACAGCGACGTCCGCGAGTTTCAATAGCGCTGAATGTGATCGATAAACAAGCGGTCACATTGCAAGCCATGCGCCAGCAACAAAGCACGAATCGGTGACAGCAGTGTGTCCGGACCGTTGGCATAGACATCAAACGCGCCGAGATCGGGGTAATCCTCGAGTATGCGGGCGCCACCGCGCAGCATGGCCAGTTCCGCCGGCGACAACTCCTCCAATTCCTCCGCCGATATGAAATCGAGGCCGTCAGCACGTTCATCGGCCGCAATGGCGGTAAACGCGAAATCATCCAGGGCATCGTGCCAGGAACGGCAATAGTTGGCCAGATAGTGATCCTGCGCATCGCGTGCAATCCAGTACAGATGCATCGGCTGCGTCATCTCGAGGGAAATTGCGTGTTCGATGAGACTCTTGATGGGTGCAAACCCGGTCTCGAAGGCGAGGTAGAGAATCGGGCGATCGGATTCCTCATCCAGCACAAAGCTACCGAAGGGGCCTTCCACATCGACGCTGTCGCGCACTTTCAAACAGGAAAATACATGCTCGGAAAAGGTATCGCCGGGCACCCGCCGTACATGGAACTGCAACACCATACCGTTACAAGGGCAGCTGGCGATGGATTTGTTGCGGGGGGTCTGTCCGGGAATCGTCAGACGTACATGCTGCCCGGCGAGAAACCACAACGTCTTGCTGCGCGGTGTACGCAGATGCACTTCCATCACGTCCTCGCTGAGACGCACCAGCTTGCACACCTGCGTGGTGATCCGCTGCACCGGCACATCCGCCGCGCCCTTGGCCTCGACCGCTTCCAGCACCAGATCGGAGCGAGCGCCCGCGCGACACAACAGAAACTGTCCATCGTCACGGTCACGCTGACACAACACATAGTCGTGATGCTGGAGATCGCCGAGCTCGCCCGACACCAGTCGCGCTCGGCATTCCCCACAGCTGCCGCTGTTGCAGCTGTAGCGGATCGACAGGCCGGACCGCAGCGCCGCATCGAGCAGCGTCTCGCCCGGCTCGACCGAGAAATCGTGTCCACTGGGCAACAAATGGACCTTGGCAGTCATTCTACGCACACCTCATTCGGGCGGTCAGCCCCGGGGACTGTTACATAAGCCTATAGGGCTCTTCATCGGCCAGATTCAGGATCTGGCGCAGGATGGCAATACCGGTATCGCTGAAGACATCGACATCCGCATAGCTGGGGTCTTCGGCGATCACTTCCTCTCCGTCCCGCATTATCAGCCGCAGCCGGAACGCGCCACCACGGCGAACCTCGCAGGTAAGGTAGATACCGGGCTCCGGATCGCCCTCCCGCACCACCGCCATTATGTAGCGATAGTTGGCAAGATCGTCGGATTCAATGTCGCCGAGCACCACCACACCGAACTCACCGAACTTATAGCGGCGCTGAGGAATGGCTCGTTTAATATTGGGCTTGTTGTTCATCACAGTATCCTGAACCTGTCTTCGTTGATCACTCGCGCACCGCCCTCGGATCAAGGCGGGCCGTGACCGGGCTCTGGTTTATACTGCCCGGAGCGGACGCAAAACCATACGTCAAAAGCGCTTTTGACGTCCTTGACTGATGACGGGGCAGCACATGGAAACACACAAATGCGCATTCAGCCACACCCTGTTGGGCGAAGCCTTTGGCTGCAGTCGGGTCCGATTCGTGACCCAACGCGATGGCCCGCATGCCACCTGTGCGGATCACGACGCCGCACAGCGCTGCGCTGCCCTGTTCCAGGCCTTGAAAACGGCCGCACTCCCGGTGTTCGACGTACCGGATGATCTCGCCCAGATGCCGCACAGTGTGCCGGTCAAGATCCAGTTCGGCGGATTGCTCGGCCTGCAGCAGGCCCTGCATCCCGAGTTGCCGGAGCACGTCGCGGATGTCGATGCCCTGATCCGTGAAGCGGAAACGCACTACGGCGGCTGCGAGCGGATTCCCTGCGCCGACTTCACGGCAGCCATGACAGCCTATAAAGTGAAACGTCGTGGCGGACGCTGAGCCGGTCGAATCCGCTCCTTACCCGAGGGATTCTGGACTTGTACCGGCCGATGCCCGGATAATCCATCGCCCGACGCGCTGCGCCGCTCACGCGCTTCGTTTGAATGATTGAAAAGGATAGAGCCCATGCCCTATTACATCTACAAGATCACCCCCGGCCCGACCAAGATGGTCAAGCATCTGGACCTGCAGACCCAATTCGAGGTGTTCAACGACGCCAAGGCCAAGGCTCGCGAAATGCGCGCCGAACTGGGCACGGATAGCGACATCGTCGTCAAGGTCATCTTCGCCGCCACGCCGTTGGAAGCAGAAGAAAAACTGCAGGAACACCGCGAAGCTCCCATCCTGCGCGAGTGGGAAAAGTAACCGCTCCGTTCCGGTCCGATGGAAGAAGACGAATACCGTTCAACCTACCGCGCCGTCAATGAGTGCCGCTGCGTCCTGGAGAAGGCGCTCAATTCCCGCAAGGTTACCTGCAGCCATTCCCGGCGGATCTTCCTGGCCGACCGCGAGGCGGTCGCCTGCAACAGCAGTGCGGCCCAGCGCCGTTGCCAGTCGCTGCTGGAGCGCATGCGCGAAAGCGCCCGCTTCGCACTGCAGATGACCCACATCGGCGGACCGCTGCCGCACAACAAGGAAATCAAGGTACAGACCGGAGGATTGCTGGGTCTGCAGGAACTGCTGTATCCGGACCGAACCGGCAGCGACGAAGTGCAGGATGTGTTCGGGCTGATCAACGAAGCGGAAATCCGGTTCGGCGAACTGGACCGTTTCCCCTACCAGGACATCGTCAAACGCATCACCCGCTTCCAGGGGCGACCACGACGCTCCAGCCGTTGATCACTCCGTCAGCGCGGCCTGCACATTGGCCACGAGCTCATCCTCTCCGATCGGATAAGCCATGACACGGAACAGCGGGAAAGCCGCCTGCAGGCGGGCGAGTTGATGGGCGTATTCTTTCTCGTAGAAGACAATCACCCGCGTGGACGGCAGACGCTGCACCACCGACATGAGCGACTCGAGGCTGCTGGTACGGTCACGGAAGTCGGACTGAAAGTTGAATTCCGCCACGACTATCCGCGGCTGATGTTTCTTCACCGCCGCCAGCGCCTTGCGCATACTGTTCTCGACCACGACCTGACAGCCGGCGCGCTGATACAGAGGCGCGAAATTCGGATAGCCACCGAGTTCGATAATTGACAGCAGAATGGGCGTTTTCGTGCTCATGACTGATAAGTCGCCGGGCAGAGTCCGGCTATTCTACCGCAGAGTGGAGAACAAGCTTAAGCGCCGCGCAAGCGATATAGCTTCGAGCGTACGCTGCAGTGCGTCTGGTGCACGGTAAGTCGGTGCGTAGTTCGGTAGGCGTCGCGCTCAGGACGATGGACGCAGCCAGTTGATCTCCGCAGCGGTTTCCGGCCCGACGATCGTCTTGGTCAGTGACATGGGCACCAGCGCCTGCTGTTCAGACACGGGAATACGCCCACCCATGATTTCCGCCCGGTTCTGCGGATACAGCGGCTTGCGCTCGGGATCGGCATAGCCCTGCGGATACAGGGGATAACTGTTGTGCGGATCGTACTTGTCTGTGGCGCCGACGGTATGCAACAGCTCATGCGCGATAACGACGTTGTTCTGCCCCGCCATTTTCCGGGATGCAAAGGCGTTGACCACACCGATCAGCCCCTTCTGCAGACCCAACGAGTGGCCGACCCGGTCAGTCAGGCGGGGATCGAAGTACTGCACGAACACTTGAATGTTGCTTGGAGGGCCACCGTACTCGCGCTGCATGCTCCAGGCCCAGTAACGCATTTTCAGGCTCCACCACATGACGGCCAGACGCTGGCCATTTGCAGGTGGTGCCGGTGGACGCTCCCTCACTTCCGGCGCCAGACGGATCTGGACGGGTGTCCGCTCCGTGACACCATAGCGTTCGGCCTCGCGCGCGAAAAAGGTCTCCACGGACTCAAAGCTGTCGTTGCCAAGTGATGCGATATAACGGGCTGTTGCATCGCTGCCATCGGCATTGATCGGGTAGACACCCACCCATAGCGAATCATTCCAGTCGGTCGTCCGCAGTCGGGTCAACCAGGCATCACCGCCCACCGCGAGAAGAAGGAGCAGCATCAGAGTAATGCGCAGGGTACGGAAGAAACCGCCCCTCTTTTCCGGCCTGGCCGCCATTTTCCTGGATTCCTGTTTTGATGATCAACGACTTGCCTATTAATCGGCGGAGCGATCCCGTTCTTGATGGCGCCCGGGCTGGATTCCCCGCGTCCATACAGGCAAACTGCGCGCAGTTTTTCACCGCAGCACCCGAGGCAACCATGTCCGCAACCTATATTCGCGCAGCCGCCCTCAGCGACATCAGGCCCGGCAAGATGCAGTGCACTCGAATAGACGGCCATCGCATCCTGCTGGCCAACGTCGAGGGGGAGATTCTCGCCACCGACGAACTCTGCACCCATGAAGACCACACCCTGTGCAACGGCGCCCTGCATGGCGACCTGGTGTCCTGCTCCCTTCATGGCAGTCGTTTCAGCCTGCGTACCGGTGAGCCGCAGGAAGAACCCGCCCGCGTCGCACTGCGCACCTATCCTGTCCGCATCGAAGGCGATGACATTATGGTGGGTATTCCCCGGTCCTGACCATCACCGCTCGAGGGCGTGAATCGCACACGCCCCTGCCCCTCCTTCACTCCACATCGCTCGTACGTCCACGCAGTCGTTTCAGATCGCCGCGTTTGCGCTTGCCATCCATGCGTTGACGTTTTTGTCCGTGCGGTACGCGGGTGGCAATACGTTTCTTGGGCTTGATGAGCGCTTTGGCAAGTAATTCCTCGAACCGTGCCCAGGCATCCGCGCGGTTGCGCTCCTGACTGCGGAAGCGATTCGCCTCAATCATCAGGACACCTGCACTGTTCACACGCCGCCCGGCCAGTCGCACCAAGCGCGTCCGCACTGTTGGCGTGAGCCCCGCTTTGGCGAGATGCACACGCAACTGGATGGCGGTAGCAACTTTGTTTACATTCTGCCCCCCGGGGCCAGGCGAGCGGATGGCGCGCCACTCGAGGGCGGCTTCGGGTACAACAGGCAGTTCTGGTTGATCGGACATTGCGTGAGAGTAGCGAGTCAGCCGGTAGCGGCGCAAGTGCATTGGCCGGACCCGGTATCCGGCGTATATTGCGGTGACCGCACCGACTTACGGCAGGAGGAAACAGCATGAGCGACAAGATAGAGAAAAGTGAAGCCGAATGGCGTTCCCAATTGACGCCTGAACAGTATGAAGTCACGCGACGCGGGGGTACCGAACGTCCGTTTACCGGCAAGTATCATGACTTCAAGGCCACCGGGCGCTATCGCTGCATCTGTTGCGGTGCAATGTTGTTCGAATCCGACACCAAGTTCGATTCAGGCTGCGGCTGGCCAAGCTTCTACAAGCCGGGCCCGGACGCCGCGATCAGCGAACATCTGGATCAGAGTCATGGAATGATTCGCACTGAAGTCCGCTGCGCGCGCTGCAATGCCCACCTTGGACACGTCTTCCCGGACGGTCCACAACCGACCGGCCTTCGATATTGCATCAACTCGGTTGCATTGGATTTCGACCCCAAGGAACAGGAATAGACCGCAAGTATCCACTCTCAGTCATCAAGCCGGATCAAATCGGCACGCCCCGCACCCGCGCAATCAGCCATAAGCACAACTTTTAATCACGCTCGAACGATTGCTGGTTTATAACCCACAATCGCCATGCAACCATACGACACCAAATTCACGCACTTGACGTTGTGCCGACAGAATTCGCGCGCAGTTCGGTCACCTGCCTATAAACAGAATCACTGGAGACAGATTCATGGCGACTCGCGCCTGCCTTCATGTTGCTGATTCACAAACACCGACCGACTTATAAGTACGTTTTTGCGTACTGCATACTCCGCCCCTTGCAGAACAGATATACTCTGTATCCAGCTCGCGCAAACATTGCGAACCGAAGCGATATTCGCGAAGTGTGAACCGCTCACCGGTTTTTTATTCGCCAGGTTCTACATTAGCACTCCCTGCATACTGTGAATCACACAGACCAAGCAGGCGGATGACACCTGTTATCGAATCCGGGAGCACGATCACACAACTCCCCGAAATACAGGCGCACCATCCGACGGTCAAACATGAGTCTCCACAGGAGGTGGAACAATGCACCCAAGATTCCATGAAGTCAGTTCAGTAGCGACGCCGACATCACCGGCCACCGACGAATCGCAGCAACAGGCGAAGTCACGAGACGTTTTACCCGTATCGGGAGTCGTCATTCACATTGTCGACAGACTGGGCGATACACGCCGCAATGATCTCGAAGATGCACTGAATATCAAGACCGGCATCATCGATGCGCGCTTCAACGCAAAGCGCCCGCATCTGTTGCTGGTGGATTATGATGTCCATAAAGTCAGCTCGCTCGATGTTCTGCGCCAGGTCACCCGCCAGAACGTGCGCGCCCATCTGGTAGGCCCCATCTAGCATCGTAAAGGACAACCTTCACCCTGAGTCCCTGCGCATTTGCGCAGAACTCAGGGTGAACGGAAACGGGTGCCTCAGTCGTCCGGCTCGAGCAGTTTCAGAGTGGCGGTATCGGCTCGTGCGATACGTTCCGGCAGAACCGTGCGCAGCAGCGCCATGACTCGCTCGGCATTGGCACGATAGGCGGTCAGTTTGCCACCGAAGATCGACAGAACACGACCGCCATGCGTGCAGTGCAGGCGGGTATCACGCGAACGGCTGAATGCATTCGACTGCGCCGCCGGCAACACACGCAGCCCGGCGAATGCACCGACGGGTGCCAGGGAAGCATATGCGGGAAAATAGTGGCGCACAGTCTCCAGCAGATAGTCGATCTCCGTCGATGTCGGCTCGACCTGCGCCGGATCACCCCGATAGGATCGCTCGGTGGTCCCCACCAGAGTCTGATCCTCACCCCAGGGCATGATAAACACGGCACGCCCGTCAGCCGGCGCCTCCGTGTAGTACACGCCCCGGGTCAACCGCCGCTGCAAAATCACATGAGTACCCGCCACCAGCTCGACAGGCAGCGCGTCGGTGCGCGGTGCGATTGCCAGCAATACCTCGTTAACCCAGGGCCCCGCGGCATTCACCAATGCCCGGCAGCGTACCGACATATCGCCGGCGGACGATCGGTACTGTACGCGCAGCAACGGTTCATCCATGGCTGCGCCCAGAAAGGTAGCGGGCATTTCCAGCACCGCGCCTAGACGCTGCGCTGAACGCACCACGGCCCGGGTCAATGTCGCATCGTCGGTCTGCGCATCGAAATAGCGAAACACCGCCTGCAGTCCGTCCTGGCGAATACCGTCAAGTTCAGACCAGATTCCGCGCGGCACCTGCGAGAAACGCACATCCCGTCCGAGTCCTCCCAAAAGTGCATACAGACTCAGGCCTGCACGCAAGAGCCAGGGCCGCCGGCGAGTGGATCGATAGACCGGCAAAAAGTGCGGCGTGAGATGGACCAGCTGCGGCGCAATTTGCAGCAGTATGTGGCGCTCGCGCAGGCACTCGCGCACCAGTCGCAACTGCCCGCTCTCCAGATAGCGCAGACCGCCATGGATCAGTTTGCTGGAACGACTCGAGGTGCCACTGGCGATACCGCTCTGTTCCAGCAACATCACTGTGTGCCCCGCCGCCGCCGCCGCCTGCGCCACACCGGCACCCTGAATGCCGGCACCGATAACGCACAGATCGAAATCAGCGTCACTCATCGTCGACGGCCAGACGCGGATCGGCCAGCATTTCGCCGATCGTCATACTTTCCACGAATGCGACACCACGTTCGGCGAGGCGCATGGCCAGATCGACATCGGTGACTTCGTAGACAGCCCAGCGCCAGGGCCCTTGCCACAAAGGCGCGGGCGCCGGCGGCAGACGCGTCCAATTGATGAACAGATAATCGGGA
>JBFEJM010000070.1:0-8967 GCA_041553175.1 Gammaproteobacteria bacterium
CTGAGCCCCCAGGGAGTGATCGTGCAGCAGAGCGAGTCACCGCTCTATCACGGCAAGATTCTCAAGGCCCTGCACCAGGCCATGCGCGCCGCCGGCTTCGATGCCACCCAGACCCTGTTCTTTCCGCAGCCGGTGTACCCGTCCGGCTGGTGGAGCTGCACCATGGCGGGCAAGGGCCTGGACCTGAAGAAATTCCGCGAACAGGATGTCGCCAACAAACCGTTCCAGACGGTGTACTACAACAGCGACATTCATCGCGCCGCCTGGGCCATGCCGGAGTTCTTCCGTCGACTGCTGCAAGACTGAGTCGAAGCGGCACCGACCGCGAACACAGCCGGCCCCTGCACCGGAAAACCGCCCCCTGATCCACGTCATTGAAGGACCGTTTTCCGTTCATCTCTACATGAACTTGGTCTAGTCTTGACAAGACAGGTACCGGTTTGGCGTAGTTTCCGCACCTGATGCGTCTATCAAAGCAATGTGTCCGATCTTCACCCGGTTGTTCCGGCGGGCACAGGCTTACTGATAACTCCGAACATAAGGTGGACCCATGCGCAGCGGAATCCTGGCCGTGGCACTCTTTTTGACGACCCTCACCACGCAGGCGGCGGACGATACCGTCTACCGCATCAATACCGGCTTTGTCGCGCCGGTGGCGGACGTCTACCGCCTGATTATCGAAGAGGCCTTCAGCCGCCTCGGGCTCAAGGTGGATTTTCGCGAGGTGCCGGCGGAACGCTCGATCAAGCTGGTCGACAGCGGCGTCGATGATGGCGACTGCTGCCGCATCTGGGAAATAAACAAGACGTTTCCCAGCCTGGTACCGGTGCCGCTGGAGGTTATCAATATCGACTTCGTGGCGTTCTCCAACGACCCGGCCGTTAGCATCTCGAACTGGGACACACAGGCACCCTACGATGTCGGCGTGGTGCATGGCTGGAAGATTCTGGAAGTCGGTCTGGCTCAACACCCGCCGCGAAAAGTGTTCACCCTGACGTCGCCGGAATCCATGTTCAGCATGCTCGACAAGAAACGGATTCAGGTTGCCACTATCGATCGCCTGGCCGGGTACAAAACCGCCACTGATCTGGGCCTGTCCGGCGTCCGGGTGCATGAGCCACCCCTGGTCAGCCGGCCGTTGTATCTGCAACTGCACACCAAGCACCGGGAGCTGGTACCGAAGCTCACCCATATCCTGGCGACCATGCGGGCCGAGGGTCTGCTCGAGCAGTATTACCGACAGGTGGTCGAGCCGCTCGAGAAGAACTTTCAACCCGAGGTGACGGCGAATAGCACGGAACCCCAGTCGTGATTTTTCCACGCCGCATTCGACTACCCTGCGTCGCGCTGCTGACCGGGTTCATCGGCGGTTATCCGGCTGCAGCGCTCGCGGTGAACTGGCTGATGGTGCAGGGAACCGAACCACCCCAGACGAAACATCGACTCGTCGCATTCATGCAGCCCAGTATCACCGTCGACGACAGCGATGCCATCGCACTCGGACCCAATGCCGGCAAGCTGGCCGCACCGGCCACGATCGCACCCTGGTTCAATAATCAGGAACGCATCCATTTCCGCCGCTTGCGCGTCGGCGTGCGCGGCAACATCGGCGATACGGCGGACGCAGCGGATTTTTTCGGCAAGGTGAATTATTTCGTTCTGTTTGAACTGGCACCCAATCTGTTCACCTACGATGCGTTCGGTGAACGTGCCCGCCCGGTCGGCATGGACCATCTGAGCCTGACCTTCAATCACATCCCCGGTGCGCGCCTGCGCGCCGGCCTGTTCAAAATGCCCGGACCGGAAGAAAGCTATCAGGGTGTGATCAATATCCACTACAACGAATTCACCTTCTTCACCGCCACCCAGGTGCTGGAACGTTTCGTCACCGGCAATCAACGCACCAGCCCCTCGGCCGGCACCAATGGCGCCATCGGTATACCGACCAGCACCGCCTACGGCTTCAATGCCGCACGGGACTGGGGCCTGCAGGTATTCGACAGTTTCCGGCAGGGCCCCTGGGACCTGAGCTATGCCGCCACCCTCGGCCGCGGCGAAGACATTCACACCGCCTCGCCGGATTTCGATCAACTCGAACGCTATCTGTATCTCTCCGCCGAGCATGATCTGCCGGGCGGAAAGGGCCCGTTCAAACACGGCGTGAAAGGTTATGCCTGGCATCAGCAGGGCAAGCGCCGCTTCGACAGCGACCCGCTTGAGCAGGAATTCGATCGGGTTCGTTACGGCATCGGCGTGCGCGCCCTGGGCACGCTGTTTGGCGGCCCGCGCAAGCACCGCCTTGCCTTTGAATGGATGCACGCCGAAGGCATGCTGTTCGCCGGTCCGGTCGGGGGCGTCAAAGGCGGCGCCCTGCAGTTTGCCGCCGACCGGGACAATACGGCCCAGGGCATAACCGTGGATTACGGTTTCTATCTGAACGACCGCTGGGAGTTCGATCTCCGCTGGGCGCGCAACGATTTGTTACGCCAAGCCGACGATATGATCTGGACCACAGGTGATCGGCGCGTGCTGACCGAGCAGACGCTCGGCGCGGTCTATCACGCCACACCCTTCAACAATGTTACCCTGAACTACACTTTCCGGGATCTGGAAGCGCCTAACGAACCCAACCCGGTCGTGCAGGACGTCGTCGGTTCGGTGCAGGGACGCTGGTCTTTACAATGGAACTACTTCTTTCAGTAAGCGCACTGGACTTGAAACCGAGCACATCTGATGTCGCTGAAGCTGATAAACAACAAGATCGCGCGACGGCTGGTCATCTATATTCTCGTCTGCAGCTCCGTGATCACGCTGATACTGACGGCCCATCAGCTGTGGCGTGAGTATCGCGCGGATGTCAGCGCCATCGAACTGCGCCTCCAGCAGATCGGCCTGTCCGATGTCCGCTCTATCAGCCAGGCATTGTGGGTGTTCGATACCAAGTCGATTGAAATTCAGATTGAGGGACTGGCCTCTCTCCCGGACATGCAATACCTGTCGGTGGTCAACAGCGATGAGAGTATGGTCGCGCATACCGGCATATGGGCAGAAACTGACGTCATCGAAACTGTTTTCCCGCTTGAGTATGTTCATCGCGACGAAAAAATACACGTTGGGCAACTAAGCGTTCAAGCCAGTCTGTTGGGGGTTTATGGGCGACTGATTGACCAAGCCATCTTTATCCTCCTGACCCAGGCCCTCAAGACATTCATCGTTTCCGTGTTCATTTTTCTGATCGTGCAGTGGATGATCACCCGTCATCTCGAGACCATCGCCACCTATACCGAGACCATCGATCTCAATACCGAGAACCCGCTTCTGGTGCTTGGCCGCAAACGCACGCTAATGACCCGAGATGATGAGCTGGATCGCGTCGTCGATGCACTGAACACAATGGAAAAGAAACTGTGGTCGGCCTATCAGGAGATCCGCACGCACCGCGATCAACTGGACAGGAGAGTACAGGAACGCACCCGTGAACTCGAACAGGCCAACAAGGAACTCACGTCTTTCTGTTACACCGTATCGCACGATCTGCGCGCGCCGCTCAGAAGCATAAACGGCTTTTCCGACGCACTCATCGAGTCGCACAGCCCGCAACTCGACGAGGACGGCGTCGAGTACCTGAATCGCGTCAAGGCCGCGGCGGTCCGCATGGGCGAACTGATCGACGATCTGTTAAGTCTGTCGCGCGTATCCCAGATGGATCTGGTTGTAACCGATATCGATATCAGCGCCATCTGCCGCGAGATCGCCCATCATCTCAAGCAGTCACACCTGGATCGCAGCGTCGAATGGAACATACAGGACGGCATGCAGGCAAAGGCCGATACACGCCTCATGCGCATCGCGCTGGAGAACCTGCTGGGGAATGCCTGGAAGTACAGCGGCAAGACCGACCACGCCAGAATCGATATCGGCGCCAGCCGGAAAGACGATTCAATGGTCTTCTTTATTCGGGACAACGGCGCAGGATTCGATATGCATTACGTGGACAAGCTGTTCAAACCCTTTCACCGGCTGCATCCCGCCAGCGAATTCGAGGGCACCGGTATAGGCCTGGCAACAGTCGAACGGATTATTTTCCGCCACAAGGGATCGCTCTGGGCCGAAGGCGAGGAAGGCAAGGGCGCAACGTTTTATTTCAGTCTGCCTGTTGACCCCATTCCCGCGTAAGCGTTTAGTGCACTTATACAGCCGCCTTTCTACTTGCCACACCAGTACTCCACGTCCTTGCGCGCTTCGGCGATAACCCTGTCGCGCCCGTCGCCATCCAGAAAAACACGATTGCCATTCTTGTCGAACTCGTAAATCCTGTTGTGGGTAAGCAGATTTTCGAGTTCGCCGCGGGCCTCGGCGCAGTTTTGCTGACGCTTCAATTTCTCTTTGCGCGCCTCTTCCTTGTGTTCCCGATTGATCCGGCGCTCCTCTTCAAAGGCATTCAACAGGCGACGCTGCTTTGCGGCGCGTTCGTCCTGGGTGACCTCGGGCTGATCTGTCTCCGCATCGTCCTTGGCCCGGCCCCGAATGGTCACGGACTCGGCATTTTGATCGGGCGGTTTATCACCGAAGTGAACGCGCCCTTCGGCGTCGGTCCATTTATAGACCTCCGCGCTGGCGCTGAAAGCCAGCAGGCAGGACAGCAACGCAAACAGACAGGTGATGTTGTGATACACGGGCTCGACCCCCTCATCCTCACCTCGCGGGAGAGGCGATGTTATCGTTCTTGTTGCCGTAACTATGCCCTGCGTGGACGCTGACGCCAAGTCAGACCGCGGCGGCCTTGAGCCGGTCCAGGCGCAGGCGCTGACGCTCATCGAACAGACGCCGCGACGCCGTCGCCACCGCCGCCATCGTACCGAGCCCGGTGCCGACGGCAATCAGGAACATAATAAGTATCTGGTATTTCACGGCTTCGACCGGTGCGGCACCGGCCAGGATCTGACCGGTCATCATGCCGGGCAGACTGACCACACCGGCGGCGGCCATGGCGTTTATGATCGGGATCAGTCCCGCCCGCACGGCATCGCGCTTGTAGTCGCGCACGGCCTCGCGCGCGGTATGGCCAAGCATCAGGCGGGCCTCGATTTCCGCGCGCTGATTCCAGGCCAGCTGGGTAAGACGGTCCATGGCGATCGACACACCGTTCATGGTGTTGCCGAGCAGCATGCCCAGCAGCGGGATCGCATATTGCGGCGCATACCAGGGTTGATTGCCGATAATCACCACCAGCGCAAACAGGGTTACCGCGAACGATGACAGGAACATCGAGAGCGAACCGACGCCGAAGGCCCAGCCGCCGCGCAGACGACGCGACTGCCGCGCGGTCACTTCATAGCCGGCCACCAGCAGCATGAACAGCGCCATCAACCCGACCCAGGCGATGTTCACATTCGCAAACAGCGCCTTGAGGACAAGCCCCACCAGCAGCAGCTGCACTGTCGTGCGTGCCGCGGCAATCAGAATCTGATTTGCCAGACTGCGCTGCACGCGAGCGGACAGCACGGCAAGCACGAGTACCAGTATTGCGGCCAAGGCGAGATCGAATGCGGTGAGATGAATCATGCGGCGGCCCCGGTCGCGCGACAGATGCGCCCCTGCTCCAACTGCAAGTGACGATCACTGACGCGCTTCATCTGCGCTTCATCGTGACTCACCCAGAGCACGGCGGCCCGCTGGCTGTGACGATAGTCCGCAACCAGAGTTTCTATCCGTTCCGTATTGCGTGCATCGAGATTCGCGGTCGGCTCGTCCAGCAACAGCACCTTGGGCTGATGCGCCAACACCCGCAACAACGCCAGACGCTGGCGTTCACCGCTGGAAAGACGTTCCACCGCCCAGTGCAGTGCCTCGTCTGGAAGGCCGATTGTGGCCAGCTGAATATCCGCATCCTGATCGAAATGCTCCAGCACGGTCGCGGCCCACCAACGGCTGTCACTGGGCAGCAACGCGACCTGGCGCCGCCAGAGTGGCGCTTTGAAGGATGCGGCCGGCGTGCCGTCGAGATAGACCATACCCGAGTGCGGATCGAGATCGGCGATTGCGCGCAGCAGCCGCGTCTTACCGGATCCTGAAGGCCCCGACAGGCACAGACATTCGCCCGCACCGATCGCAAGATCAAGCGGCCCCCAACCCTCACCACCCAGTGCTTCGACCCGCAATTCAGCCATTACATCTGTCCGCACCCGCTATTACCGCAAGGCTTGCGGGCTTTACCGATCGCGGGGCACGGGGTATCGTGCCGCCACCTGAACAGCGTTAGCGCAAACCTTGCTCGAAGGAGGCAGCATGGCACAACCTGAAATAGCACAAAAGGCCCCATACGCACTGGAGCTCGAGGCCGGCACGTATTACTGGTGTGCCTGCGGCAAATCCAAGAATCAACCCTTCTGCGACGGCTCGCATAAAGGCAGCGAGTTCTCGCCACAGAAATTCGAGCTCGCGGAAAAGACCAAGGTCTGGTTGTGCGGCTGCAAACACAGCAATGACAAACCGTTCTGCGACGGGACGCATAAGAAACTCTAGGACACGGAAAAGAGATCCCGTAGGGCGCATCAGGCCACAGGCCGTAATGCGCCGGATGTGCGCCCAAACCGCCCGGCCCGATACTCACACCAAAGCACGCAAAGACCGCAAAGATATTTCCGTTAATATCAAGCGGCTTTCTTTGTGTGCTTTGAGCTCCGGTGTGAGACGGAATGATTTCCACCCATCCGGCGCAATACGCTGCGCTATTGCGCCCTACATCACTACAAACCATAAAAAACGGGCGCCCTGGGGCGCCCGTTCTGCATCCTTCCGTGGATAAGGGGATTGGAGATTGGAGGCGGATTTGAATCCGCCCCCGGTTCGATCAGAGACCGGAGCCCTTTGATCCGGTGAACTCCGGATAGGCCTCCAGGCCGCACTCGGACAGATCCACGCCTTCGTATTCCTCTTCCTGACTGACGCGGATGCCCATCACCATCTTGATGATGAACCAGACCACGAAGCTGGAAACGAATACCCAGGCGAAGATGGTGCCGAGACCGATCAGCTGTGACATCAGGCTTGCCTCGGCATTGGTCCAGGCCACCGCGATCAGACCCCACATACCGACCACACCGTGCACGGAAATGGCACCGACCGGGTCGTCGACCTTCAGCTTGTCGAGACCCAGGATCGAGAACACCACCAGCACGCCACCAATGGCGCCGACAATCGTCGACAGCAGCGGGCTGCCGGCCAGCGGCTCGGCGGTAATTGCCACCAAACCTGCCAATGCGCCGTTGAGCACCATGGTCAAGTCCGTCTTGCCGAACAGCAGACGCGCGGTAATCGCCGCGGCAACCAGACCGCCGGCGGCGGCCATATTGGTGTTAACGAATACCAGTGCAACCGCATTCGCCTCTTCGACGTTGGAGATCTTCAGCTCCGAACCGCCGTTGAAACCGAACCAGCCCAGCCACAGGATGAAGGTACCGAGCGTAGCCAGCGGCAGATTGGCACCCGGGATCGGATGAATCTGGCCACCGGGGCCGTATTTGCCTTTGCGCGCGCCGAGCAGCAGGACACCGGCGAATGCCGCTGTCGCACCACACAGATGCACCACACCGGAACCGGCGAAGTCGTTGAAGCCCAGACCATCCAGGAAACCACCGCCCCATTTCCAGTAACCCTGCAGCGGGTAGATGAAGCCGGTCATGACGACAGCGAAGACCAGGAACGCCCACAGTTTCATGCGCTCGGCCACCGCACCCGACACCACCGACATCGCAGTCGCGACGAACACGACCTGGAAGAAGAAATCAGACAGCGTGGAGTAGTAGGGCGCGCCATCGCCACCGGCGATCACGGATGCAACGTCGTTGTCATCCTTGCCCAGCAGCCCACCCAGCCCCGGCCACCAGGAATTCACGGCGGCGTCGCCCGGGTACATGATGTTGTAGCCCATCAGCATGTACATAATGCAGGCCACGGCAAACAGGGAGATATTCTTGGTCAGAATCTCCGCCGTGTTTTTCGAACGCACCAGGCCGGCTTCGAGCATGGCAAAGCCCGCCGCCATCCACATTACCAGCGCTCCCGACATCAAGAAGTAAAAGGTGTCGAGCGCGTAGCTCAATTCAAGCATCTGTTCCACTTTTCAGCCCTCCGTAACAGTATTCGTTACGTTTTGTTTGGATTCGATCGTTACAGCGCATCAGGACCGGTCTCACCCGTACGGATACGGATGGCCTGATCGAGGCTGAATACGAAGATTTTGCCGTCACCGATCTTGCCGGTGTTGGCCGCCTTGGAAATGGCCTCAATAACGCGCTCGGCGAGATCGTCGTTGATGCCAACCTCGAGCTTTACCTTGGGCAGAAAATCGACCACATACTCGGCGCCGCGATACAACTCGGTATGTCCCTTCTGGCGCCCGAATCCCTTGACTTCAGTTACAGTGATGCCCTGCACGCCTATTTCCGACAGCGCCTCGCGGACATCATCCAGCTTGAACGGCTTGATGATTGCAGTGACTAACTTCATTGAGTGTCTCCTTCGGGGAAGCCCGCCCCATTCATGAACTGATGGGGCGGGCATGCTCTGACAGAATTACAGGCTCTTGCCTACGCTGAAAATAACGCGACTGTCACAGACATTGCCGCAACCATCGATGTCGTTGTCGGTGTAGGTCAGACCGAAATCCAAACCAACGAACGACTTCGACAGACCAACGGAGTAGTCGACGTAGTCGGTATCGGGGGCGCCACCGGTGCCTTCAAACGCATCGCCGTCGTTCATACCGACCACCAGCGATAGTCCGAAGTCTTCGGGAAGCGCAACATCGACGCTGCCTTCGATGCGATAAGCACTTTCGTCGGCACCGAAGTAATCATCGGTGTAGTAGAACTTCAAACCACCTGCAACTGCCTCCGTGAATCCATAGCTGCCGCCAAGATAAAACTCATTGGTATTGCCTTCATCAGCCGACGGATACATATA
>JBFEJM010000071.1:0-8827 GCA_041553175.1 Gammaproteobacteria bacterium
ACAGTCATACACCATCCGGCCGGACAGCTGTTCGCCGGAATCCGCTTTTGCACGGCATCCGAAACTTTTATATCAGTCGATATCTTCACCGCGCTGCTTGCGCAGAATCTCGGTTTCCCGATTGATGATGTGACTGCACAGCAGATCGCGATCGGATTCACGAATATGGATATATTCAACCGCAACCTGCCAGGGCAACTCCCCCGGCTGATTCGCCAGCCTGTCGCAGTGCACGACCCGCGCCAGCGTCAGAATTCCCGTCATCGACGGATATAGAACCATGCGCGTTTCCAACTCGTCGCCGGCTGTAAACTCGCGTTGCGATGGAAACACCAGACCACCGGCGCTCAGATTCACGCCGAGTTTGGGATACTGGCCGCTCTCGACTTCTTCCAGCACAAACAAACGAGCCAGATGATTGACCTTGTTGTCCATCAGCCGCATGAAGCGTGCAACGTCCGGTGACTGACTGGTAAGGCCATGCAGCAGTCTGGTCATGGCGCGGGAATTCACGGCAAAATTGGCCGCCACCGTGAAGCGATCCGGAACTCGATCGTCGATACGCTCGCGCACACCGGCCGCCTGTTCGGCATCCACCGCACGGACATTGAGAAGCACCTGGTCCTCGATGCGAAAATACTCGCGGCGCTCCTGGTTCCTGTCCATGTTCTGATCCTCTGCCACGTCACTCTCCCTGTTGTTCAACCCGCCCCTCGAACAAAGGGATCGCCCTTTGCCGGGGTCGGCTTCGGTTTGGCGGGTGCCGGAATTTTCGGGGGTGCCTGCTGCGGCGCGGTCGCTGGCTCTCCACTCAGCTGACCGGCCGCCTCCAGATCATCGCCTTGAATCAGTTTAATCTCAACACGACGGTTCTTGGCCCGGTTCTCCGCACTGCTGTTGGGCACAATCGGCCTGGTGTCGGCCAGACCTTCGATGGCGAATCGGCTCGACGGAATGCCGGCCGCATCGATAAGTTCATGCACCACTGACACCGCACGCGATGACGACAGTTCCCAATTGGAGCGGAACCGGTCGGTATAAATGGGCACGTTATCGGTATGCCCCGACACCATAATATGGCCCTCAGTCTCTTTCAGGATCTTGCCCACCCGCTGCAATATCGGACGAAAACCTTCCCGCAAATTGGCATTTCCCGATGGGAACGACGCCTTTTCCCGCACCCGAATAACGATTTTCTGCTCTTCGGTTTCTACATCCACTGCGCCGTCCTTGATTTCCCAGCGCAATGCCGAACGAATGCGCTTGGCGGTTTGCTCCAGCCGCTGCTGCCGTTCCTCGGCCTCTTTGGCCTTGAGTGCCCGCAATGCATCCTCTTTGGGCATCATCACCAACTGATCATCCGCGCTGTCGCCGGGCTTGCCGCCATCCTTCGAGTCATCCTTTCCTTTGTTTGCACCGCCGGACTGGTCCGCATTGGCGCTGTTGGCATCGCTGCCGGGTGCGTCGCCGCTGGACTTCTTACCGCCATCGCCCGACTTGCGCCGTTTGTCACCGGTATCGAGAAACATTTTCATGGTCTCGGTCGTCATCTGCTCCATAACGTTCAGCGGCGTAGGATCCGGGCGACCGGCACTGAATTCCTGCGCGATGACATTGATACCTTTGGGCGCTTCCTTGACCTCATGCTTGCGTTGCACGCCAAAAGCCATTTTCATGGAACCGGCGATCTGTTTGTACTTCGCGACATCCATTTCCGAGAATGACAGCAATAGCACGAAGAAACACATCAACAGCGACATCAGATCAGCAAAGGTCATCACCCAGGCGGGTGCACCTGCGGACTGCTGTTTCTTGGGTGCCTCATCGCTCACGTTTCAGATCTCCGACCGACTGCCTGTAATCAGGCCGCCTCTTTGTCGTCACTTTCGCGCTTGCTGGGTGGCAGGTAGGTTTTCAACAGTTCTTCCATGACACGCGGATTGATTCCTTCCTGAATCCCGTTGATGGCTTCGAGAATAAGATGTTTGTTGAGGCGTTCCTCGTTGCTGCGATGGGAAAGTTTGTCGGCGATCGGCATGGCAACCGCATTGGCGATCACGGCACCGTACAGGGTGGTCAACAATGCCACTGCCATGGCAGGGCCGATGGCTTTCGGATCATCCATCGCCGCCAGCATCTGCACCAGGCCGATCAGTGTACCGATCATGCCCATGGCCGGCGCCACATCCGCGATGGCCTTGAAGATGGCCTGACCCCGCTCGTGCCGCTCGATGGTCAGATTGATATCCTTGTTCAGCATGCTGCGCACGAATTCGGGTTCATGACCATCCACGCAGAAGGTGATTCCGCGTTTCAGAAAGGCATTGGATATTTCCTGATTCTCCAGACCCAGCACGCCTTCTTTGCGCGCCACGTTGGCGAGCGCCACGCCTTCGCGGATCAAATCATCGGCATTCTCGGTTTTATGGAAGAAGGCCTTCATGCCGATCTTCATGGCCGCCATGAAGTGCGTCAGCGGGAACTTCATCAGTACCACCAACACAGTGCCGCCCAACACGATCAGCAGTGAGGGGATATTCACGAAAACCAGGGCACTGCCACCGAACAGAATGGCGGCGATGATGATACCGAGGGCACCTACTAAACCGATGAGGGTTGCGAGATCCACTATGCTCGACTCCGAAACTGCACGTATAAACGGTTATCGGCCAAGTCCAGGTGCGCTGACACGTCTCTGGCGATTCCGTCGAAAATTTGACAATGTGTCACAACTGCCCGTCACCTTCGGCCGGTGCTCAGATCCATCGATTCCGGGGCAACTGGAAAGGTAATTACCAACTCCTTGATACGACACCTAATTACCAGAATTGCAAGGACTTTTTCCCGTATCCCCGCCTGCCTCTGTATCGCCGTGAGCACGGGTTTCTTGAGCCATGCCAGCGCACTGTCCCCGCTGGCCTGGGTTACAATCGGTCCACAACCCACGTCAGGTTCCTGGGAGCAAGATCCGTACCTATTACGGTAAATTCGATATGCCAGCCGAATCCCCACCCCCCGCGCCTACCGGACACCTCAAGCTGAAACGTATCGCGATCGACACCTACCGCGAGAACGTGGCCTATCTGAATCGCGAGTGCGCCATCTACCGGGCGGAGGGCTTTCAGGCGCTGTCCAAGATCGAGATCACCGACAGCGGCCGACGCATTCTGGCGGTGCTGAACGTGGTCGACGACGCAGGTCTGGTCGGGCCGGGCGAGCTGGGGCTGTCCGAGCAGGCGTTCGCCCAGTTCGGCGGACGCGATGGCGAGCAGGTCTGCGTGGCCCATGCCGAGCCGCCCCGCTCGATGGACGCGGTACGGCGCAAGATGGCGGGTGAACGACTGGTCCTGGAGGATTTCCGCGGTATATCCCAGGACGTTGTCGACAACCGCTATTCCAAGACCGAAATGGCGGCGTTCCTGGTTTCGTCCGGTCAGACCGGCCTGGACCGTGACGAGATCCTTTATCTCACCCAGGCCATGCTCGAATCGGGCGAGCGGCTTAACTGGGAGGAGCCGCTGGTTGCCGACAAGCATTGCATTGGCGGCATTCCCGCCAACCGCACGTCCATGCTGATCGTGCCTATTATCGCGGCGCACGGCATGCTCATCCCCAAAACCTCCAGCCGTGCGATCACCTCGCCCGCCGGCACCGCGGACACCATGGAGATACTGGCCGAAGTCGAACTCAGCCCCGACCGCCTGCACAGCCTGGTGCGCAAGCACCGCGGTTGCCTGGCCTGGGGTGGCACCGCCCGGCTGGCCCCGGTCGACGACATTCTGATTTCGGTCGAACGCCCCCTGGGCATCGACTCGCAGGGTCAGATGGTCGCGTCCATCCTGTCCAAGAAACTCGCCGCCGGCTCCACCCATCTGATAATCGACATTCCGGTCGGGGCCACCGCCAAGGTACGGCAGATGGGACAGGCACAGGCCCTGCGCAAGCTGTTTGAATTCGTCGGCGATCGCCTGGGACTGCACCTGGAAGTCGTGATCACCGATGGCCGGCAGCCGATCGGACGCGGCATCGGTCCGGTGCTGGAGGCACGCGACGTCATGAAGGTGCTCGAAAACGACCCGAACGCGCCGGCCGATCTGCGCCAGAAGTCGTTGCATCTGGCCGGTCGTATTCTTGAATTCGATCCCGATGTGCGCGGCGGTCACGGTTTCGCCATCGCCCGCGATATTCTGGAGTCCGGACGCGCGCTCAGCAAAATGAACGCGATCATCGACGCGCAGGGGCGCCGCAGCACACAGGCCGTTCCCGGCCCGCTGCAATTCGAGGCGACCGCGCCGCGCGACGGTGTGGTGGCGGCAATCGACAATTTTCAACTTGCACGTATCGCGCGCCTGGCCGGTGCACCCATGGGCAAGGGCGCCGGTGTCGACCTGTTCAGAAAACTGGGCGAACCGGTCCGCGCAGGCGATGCACTCTATCGCGTGCATGCCGAGGTGCGGGCCGATTTCGAGTTTGCGCGCAGCCTGTGTGAACGGGACAACGGTTACCGGATAGAACAGGATTTCGATCCCGGCATCCCCTTCGCGGCGGAGATCTGATCAGTCATGTATCGCACAGTGCGCGAGACATTCGCGTGAACCGAATCCCACTCGACCATAACGCAATGACACTGGGCTTCCCGGACTATGCCGCCCAGGCCCGGGCACTGGCCGCCGCACTCGAACTGTCCTACGACGATCTGCAGGTGCACCGCTTTCCGGACGGAGAAAGCCGACTGTGTCTGCCCGCCGCATTACCGCAACAGGTTCTGATCTATTGCAGTCTGGACAATCCAAACACCCGTCTGATCGAACTGCTGCTGGCCACCGCGACCGCGCGCGACCTGGGCGCCGAACGGTGTGTGCTGATCGCACCCTATCTGTGTTACATGCGCCAGGACATCGCCTTTCATCCGGGTGAGGCGGTTAGCCAGCGTATTGTCGGCCGCTGGCTGGCGGATCATTTCGACGCTGTGATCACCATTGATCCGCATCTGCACCGGATCAGCCGCCTGGAGCAGGCCATACCGACGCAATTCGCCTTGAGTCTGAGTGCGGCACCACTGCTTGGCCGCTATGCCGCCACACACTTCGACGCACCACTCCTGCTGGGACCGGATGCCGAGTCGGCACAATGGGTGCAGACGGCAGCCGCCGCCGGACAGCTCGACTACGCCGTGGCGCGCAAACGACGCCACGACGACCGCAATGTGGAAATAGAGCTGCCCGAGCTGGATCTGCATGACCGCTGTGTCGTTCTACTTGACGACATCGCCAGTACCGGGCGAACGCTGGCCCGCGCCGCCGAGGCGCTGTATGCGCGCGGCGCGGCCGACGTGCATGCCCTGGTGACCCATCCCCTGTTCGTCGGTGATGCGGAAGCGCAATTGCAGGCGGCCGGCATTCGCACAGTACACAGCACCACCAGCATCAACCATTCAAGCAACACCCTGCCATTGACGGACTTGCTCGCGACCGCCTTTGCCCGGTAACCTGCGGCATGCCCTTCTCCCCCTTGCACCTGTTTGTTCTGGTTATCATCCTGAGTCTGCTTGTGGCGATGATCCAGATCGGACTGTTGACCATAGCCTTTGAGAAACTGGGGCTGTCGGCGAATTCAGGCCTGCTGTTGTTGTTCAGTTCGTTGCTGGGAAGCCTGATCAATCTGCCGGTGGGGCGCATGCAGACTCAGGCACCCGGCACCCCGACAGCGCCGCAATGGCCTGGGCTGCTGCGTGGCTCGCAACGCCCCTTTACCGGCACGACGCTGGTGGCGGTCAATGTGGGCGGCTGCATCATTCCCGTATTCTTCTCGTTATATCTGATACAGCATTATGCGTTGCCATGGACGGAGATACTGCTCGGCATCGTTGTCGTCAGCGTCGTCAGCTACAGCTTCAGCCGCCCGGTGCCGAACATCGGTATCGCCATGCCGATTTTTATTGCACCGCTCACCGCCGCCATCGCAGCATTGCTGATAAACCTGGATCACAGTGCACCGCTGGCCTATATCTGCGGCACTCTCGGCGTACTCATCGGGGCCGACCTGCTGCGGTTGCCGGATATTCGTAACCTCGGCGCATCCGTCGGTTCGATCGGCGGCGCAGGCACCTTTGACGGTATTTTCATGACCGGCATTGTCGCCGTATTGCTGGCCTGAAAGAAATCAGAAAAACATAGAGAAGACTCGATACATTTTCATGAGCATGCAACACAGAGCGATCCTGATCACCGGCTGCTCCAGCGGCATCGGTTACTATGCCGCCCGCGGCCTCAAGGCACGCGGCTATCGCGTGTTTGCCACTGCCCGTCATCAGGAGGACGTGGAAAAGCTTCAGGCCCAGGGCCTGGAAAGCCTGCGTCTGGATCTGGACAGCTCGGCCTCAATTGAAGCCGCGCTCGAGCAGATCCTGGAACTGACGTCGGGACGGCTGTATGGGTTATTCAACAACGGCGGTTATGGACAGCCTGGCGCGGTCGAGGATCTGTCACGGGAAATGCTGCGCGCGCAATTCGAGACCAATGTCTTCGGCAGCATTGAACTCACCAACCGCGTCATTCCAGTGATGCGCCAGCAGGGTTTCGGCCGGATCATCCAGAACAGTTCCGTACTGGGACTGGTGGCACTGCCGTACCGCGGGGCCTATAACGCCAGCAAATATGCGCTGGAGGGGTTCTTCGACACGCTGCGGCTGGAACTCGCCGACAGCGGCATCCAGGTGTCGCTGATCGAACCCGGACCGATCACCAGCCGCTTTCGCGCCAACGCCTTCAACGTCTACAAACGGACCATCGACGCCGAGCACAGCGTGCATCGGGAGACCTATCGCACAATGGAAAAGCGGCTCACCAAGGAAGGTCCGGCCGCACCTTTCACGCTGGGACCGGAAGCGGTATTGGTAAAACTTCTGCATGCACTGGAAAGCCCGCAGGCAAAGGCACGCTATTACGTAACGGCGCCGACTTGGTTTTTCGCTCTGATGCGCAGGCTACTGCCGACCGCAGGATTGGACTGGATACTACGACGGGTGTCTCGCGGCGAACACCGCTGAGGCCATTCAATTCAGGACTTTTGCACCGGTCCGGAAAAAAAACAGGCCGGTAAGATATCAGGCGTAGTCGTTGATGGTCTGACCCAGACTGGAGGTCGGATCGGGCAGTGCTTCCAGTAGTTGCAGTGCCGTCTGCGCCTGAATATCCATGGCCTTATCCAGAACTTTGACCGTGACCGCATCGCTGGCGGCGACGTTATCACCGACCAGGGACTGTACAACCGAAGATGAAACACCGCTGATATCCACTGGAAACCTCATTGCATTGCGACTGCCTTGGAAACGTAGCGGCGTCGTCCCAACGCCCTTGAATGGGTCAGATAGTCGCCCGAGGGAATACGATTTTTCTCCTGCACGGGCCGATTGTAGACATACATCCAGGCCTTGATACGCTTGCCGGCGGTGATTACCTCGATATTCACGCGGGAGTATTCGCGCGGTGCTGGCGCACGTGAACCGCAACCCTCGTAACGATCCAACACTGACAGGAGTCGCCGGGGACTGCGCATGCGAAACACATCTCCGTAAATTCGCCCGGCGCTTTCCGGTCTTATCACTGCACCCGGGTAAGACCCCAGATCGTACAAGTCTCCTGTGCAGTAACCGCCCGCCATCCAGTGGGCATCCCGCTGCAGTCGGCGCAGCATGGGATGCCCGACAGCGGGACGGAGACTGCCGTAGACAAACAGATAGGGGCAGACGCGCTTCATACGTCCGCGACGATCAGCGGCACTCGCAATTCCGCCTCACTCAAACCACTGTGCACACCGGCGAAGTAGAACGGCCGCTCACCCTCCATGTAATCCTTGATCACGAACCGATCCTTCATCAGCAGCGTATAGTCCCCGATGCGATGCGTCAGTTCCGGATGCGCGGCTCCCAATCCGAAATAGCCGGCATCGACCAAGTCATGGCTTGGGATACATTCACAATAGGCCGCCAGCTGATCTTCGATATAGCGTTCAAATAGCGCCGCCTTGCCGGGTTGAACATAACAATAGGCGGCACGCGGCTCACCGCATAAGGGTCGGGCCAGACAGTCCGCCAACACGGGATGCTTGGCGAGTTCGATGTAGTGTGCGGGACCGGTGTCGATGAAGCCGTGATCGGCGGTGACAATGACACAGGTGTCCTGTCCGGCAATGTCGTCCAGAAAGCGACCGAAAGCGGCATCAAGATCGGCGAAATGCCGTTGCACCTGTTCGCTGCTCACACCGTGGCTGTGCGCGAGCGAGTCGAACTCGGGCCAATAGGCGTAGATATAGCGCGCAGAACCCGTCTTGACCTGCGTGCCCAGGCGGGAGAAAAAATCCTTCAGATCCGTATAGCCTTCGCGCCGGGCGGAACCACCGGATGCCCGACTGAAGGCGGACTCGACGATCCAGGCGGGACTCAGAATATGGCTCTCCCTGTCATGCCGCGAGAAGAACGGCGGCGCGCCGAGCAGATTGACCACATCAAAGCCTACGTCGGTCAGATCGGCCCCCGCTCCGCGACTGCGGAAAGGCAGGATGGTCGTTACCTGTCCGATCTCCCGCAGCCACATGAACCAACCGGTGATTGCATGCTGCTGCGGACCGACGCCGGTCAACAGCGTGGTTATGGCAGCCGCGGTTGTGGTGGGAAACACTGAATCCATGCGCCCACGGAGATGGCGGCTCAGCACACCGTCCGGCAGCTGGCGGCGAAGATAGTCATAGCCCAGACCATCCACCACCAGCAGAACGATTTTCCGGGCCGGGCTCAGATCGGCCGTCGGCAGCAGGGTCAGTGGCGGAT
>JBFEJM010000072.1:0-8819 GCA_041553175.1 Gammaproteobacteria bacterium
GAAGCACTGTATACCACCGGGTGACACGTCATCCTGCTAGAACCTGGCGCTTGCAGTTCGGATCGTGAATACAGCACAGGCGCCACCAATTTCCCGACTGATAATTCGGTTGCCATAGTATTGCGCGCCAGTTCGGGAACGTTGCGAAAAGACCGTCACTGCTGTCTCAAGCGTGCCGATTGGCCGGGTGGATAAGGTAAAAGAGCATTTCTGTGCCATATGGTGGAGGGTCGGGTATTGCATTCTGCTGTCTTTATGGTGTTGGATACGGCTCGTGAGTCGCGGTTTGCCGCTGAACAGTCATGGGATAAATGAAATGAATGAAGAACTGAATCCTGGCCCCGAGGTGAAAACCGGCGTATATCACGCCCCCTGGGAAAAGAGTTTCGACAAGATCCTCACGCCGTTTGAGGAGTTTATTCATCGTCAAACGACCAGTGGTTTGCTGCTGATGGGGTCGGCGGTGCTTGCGTTGGTGCTGGCCAACGGACCGCTGGCGTCCGCGTATGAGCATGTGGTGCATACCACCATTGGCCTCAACATCGGTAGCTGGACGCTGGAAAAGACGTTGCATCACTGGATCAATGACGGTCTGATGGCGCTGTTTTTTTTCGTCGTCGGTCTGGAGCTGAAACGTGAAATACTGGTCGGTGAACTGGCTGAACTGCGCAATGCCGCCCTACCTATAGGTGCGGCAATCGGTGGTATGTTGGTGCCGGCATTGATCTATTTTGCCATCAATCCGGAAGGCGACGCCGCCCATGGCTGGGGTATCCCCATGGCCACTGATATCGCTTTTGCCATAGGCGCCCTGGCGCTGCTGGCAGGGCGGGTGCCAAAGGCCCTGGTCACTTTTCTAGTGGCGCTGGCGATTGTGGACGATCTCGGTGCGGTGATGGTAATCGCGGTGTTTTACACCGACAGCATCTCGCTCGGCCCGCTGGCGGCAGCCTTCGGTCTGTTTACGGTACTGCTGGTGTTCAACAAGAGCGGTATCCGCAAAACCACACCTTATTTTATTGTCGCGGTCTTCCTGTGGTTCGCCTTGCTGCAATCCGGCGTGCATGCGACCCTGGCGGGTATTCTGGGCGCTCTAACCGTGCCGGCTATGCCCAAATACGACCCGGAGCGTTTCAGTGAACACGTCAGGGACTTGATGCACCGTTTTGACGCCAGTCATCAGCCCGGCAAGAGCATCATGACCAATGACAAACTGCGCGCTGTGGTACAGACTCTGGAAAACGGAGTGCACAGCGTCGAAGCTCCGCTTCAGCGACTGGAGCATGTCTGGCACATGCCGGTGGCCTATATGGTGATTCCGATTTTCGCCCTGGCCAACGCCGGCATCCCGCTGGAGCTGGGTTCGCTGGCGGAAACGCTGTCCCATCCGGTAATGCTCGGTGTATCGCTGGGGCTGGTGCTGGGCAAGTTCATTGGTATCACCGGAGTGTCCTGGTTGATGTTGAAAATGGGTATTGCAGTGTTGCCGAAAAACACTCGATTCAGCCAGGTCGCCGGTGTATCTCTGCTGGCCGGTATAGGATTCACCATGTCCATCTTCGTCGCCCAACTCGGTTTCAGCCAGAGCGGAGATTTACTGCTGATGGCCAAAACCGGCATTCTTGCTGCCTCCCTGCTGGCGGGAGTGACGGGCTTTATATGGCTCTATCTGGTGACTGATCCGCTAGAAAAAGCAAACTAGATTCTGACTGGAAGATGGAAGCCCACGACTTTTTTCTTTCCCTGCTCATTATCCTGCTGACGGCTCGGATATTCGCGGAACTGGCCACGCGCCTGAAGACACCGTCTGTGATCGGTGAATTGTTCGCCGGTGTGGTGCTGGGACCCAGCCTGTTCGGGTGGATTGAGCCGACAGAGGCGATCCGGTTGATGGCCGGGATCGGCATCATCCTGCTACTGTTTGAGGTGGGCCTCGAGACCGATCTCAAGCGCCTCGTACGCACCGGCCTGGAGTCCATCGTCGTCGCCATGGCCGGCTTTATTCTGCCATTTCTGTTTGGTTTCGGGCTAGCTTACTGGACGTTCGAATTGCCATTGCTGGTATCCCTGTTTGTCGGCGGGACACTGACTGCGACCAGCATCGGCATCACCGTGAGAGTGCTCGGCGATTTGAAGCGCCAGCATTCAAAAGAGGGACAGATCGTACTGGGTGCGGCGGTACTGGATGATGTGATGGGTGTGGTGCTGCTGGCGCTGCTCTATGAATTTTCCGTCGGTGGCGGTGTGAGTCTGGTGAATATCGGCAAGGTGCTGATTTTCGTCGCGGCCTTTTTCGTGCTGTCGCCGGCTGCCGCAAAGCTGATGTCCCTGGTCATCAAACGCTTCGATGCAAGCAGTGAAATCCCCGGTCTGATTCCGACGACCATTGTTTCATTGGTGCTGTTTTTCGCCTGGCTGGCTCATGTCATAGGCGCACCCGAGCTTTTGGGTGGTTTCGCCGCCGGGCTCGCGTTGTCGCGGCGTTTCTTTCTGCCGCTGGGGATCGCCTTGCGCGCCGACGAACTTTTCGCGGATCGTATAGAAGCGCAGATGAAACCCATTGTGCAGCTGTTTACGCCGATCTTCTTTGTCATGGTGGGGTTATCGCTTAACCTGCGCGAAATCGACTGGAGTTCACCCTTCATCTGGTTATTCTCTCTGTCACTGCTGGGCGCGGCTGTTGCCGGAAAACTCTTCGGCGCGCTGCTGGTGAAGGAGGGCTGGCCGGTACGCTGGATGATAGGGACGGCGATGATTCCGCGCGGCGAAGTCGGGCTGATTTTCGCCGAGCTTGGCCGGGAGAGCGGGATCTTAAACAACGAAATCTATGCCGGTATGGTGATTGTTATCGCCCTGACCACATTACTGCCGCCTTTTGTCATGAAGTGGTATTACGGGCGCCATGGAACGCAGATGCTGTAGTCGATTACCGTGTGGATGCTCAGCATCGGGAGCCGCCTGACGGTCGTTCGAACGTGTTGAGGAATCGAACATTAGTTCAACCGATTGTAGGGTCGAAATATCCAAATATATGGTATATATGATTCGACACTGATTTTGTGTTTCTGCAAAGAGTGCTATCGCTCGTGAATGCAATGCCAATAGGTCAGAGGCACCTGTGTCTATCAATACCCGTCAGAAAAGCCTTGGGGCGATCAGATGACGGTTTCTGCTCGTACTGTTTTCCGCCGAACCTGCGCTGATCCCTGTCACGCTGAGGACGGGGTGGCCGAACGCTGTCGGCAATTGAGTGTCTGGATTCAAGTGAAGAAGAGGCCTGAACGACAAGCGGGTCAATGAAACGGTGAAGACGCTGCTTCATATCCAGATATCCGCTGGGAAAAGTGCCGCTTCTTTTCTTATCGGATTCATGGACAGGCAATTTCGTTCCGCTTTGCCGCTGATCGCCTGCGAGCCGTTTGGTGAATGTAGTCAATAGATTAACGAGGTATAGTTACAGTTCCTTAATGACCAAGGAGGTCGTGCTGTTGTTTGACTGTCTGCGTTCGTAGTCTGTAGTTTGCGCGAAAACCGCCTGCAACCAACTAGAGATACTGCAATGGATTCCCTGCTCTCAAGACATTGGCATCATCTTCCGCGAGAGGAAATCGCGACACTGTTGGAGTCGGACGACACCAAGGGACTTGATGTGTTCGAGGTGGCGCATCGGCAGAAGTCTTTCGGGCAGAATCGTCTCACCCAGAAGAAAGGCAAAAGCCCTCTGGTGCTGTTTCTGCTTCAGTTTAATCAGCCCCTGATCTATATCCTGTTGGGTGCGACGATTATTACGTTTGCGCTGCAGGAGTGGGTCGATAGCGGTGTCATTTTCGGTGTGGTTCTGGTCAACGCCATCATAGGTTATATCCAGGAGTCCAAGGCACTGAAGGCCATCGAGGCACTGGCGCGCGCGATGGAGGGCGTGGCGACAGTGGTGCGAGCGGGCAAAAAAGAAAAAGTCACCGCCACAGAATTGGTCCCCGGAGATCTTGTGCTCTTGCAGTCAGGCGACAAAGTGCCTGCGGATCTGCGTCTGGTTCGATCCCGGGAAATACAGATCGATGAATCGGCTTTGACCGGCGAGTCTGTTCCGGTACAGAAGCAGCCGGAGCGGCTGGCGCCGGAAACGGTGTTGGCCGACCGCAGCAACATGGCCTATTCGTCCACACTTGTCACGTACGGTACCGGTGCAGGAATTGTGGTTGCGACGGGGGATCGTACCGAGATCGGCGAGATCAATGCGCTGATCGCCAGTGCTGATACGCTGGCGACGCCGCTGACAAAGAAGATTTCCCACTTCAGTGGAATCCTGCTGTGGATCATATTGGGGCTTGCCGGTTTGACCTTGTTTGCGGGCTGGTTACACGGGGAGCCGCTGCTCGATACCTTCATGGCGGCTGTCGCATTGGCCGTGGGTGCGATACCGGAGGGGTTACCCGCGGCGATGACGATTATGCTGGCGATCGGCGTAGGCAAGATGGCGCGCCGCCATGCGATTATCCGCAGAATGCCGGCGGTCGAGACCCTGGGCAGCACAACCGTTATCTGTTCCGACAAGACGGGAACGCTGACTCAGAATCAAATGACAGTACAGCTGATCTGTGCCGGTGGTGGCTGTTACGAGATCTCCGGAGTGGGTTACGCACCGTTAGGGAACGTTCTGCACAATGGAGCCGTGATCGATACACAGTCGCATCCTGCGCTGAGGGAGTGTCTGAAGGCGGGTCTGCTCTGCAACGATTCAAGTCTGATCGACAAGGGTGAGCAGTGGGGAATCGAAGGTGATCCAACAGAAGTCGCCTTGATCACTGCAGCAATCAAGGCTGGATTGTCGCGAGAGGTCCTTGAACAGGAATTTCCCCGCATCGACACCCTTCCATTCGAGTCCCAGCATCAGTACATGGCGACGCTACACCATGATGAGGCGGCTGATGAGTCAGTTATTTATATGAAGGGCTCTGTTGAACGCGTACTGGCAGTTTGTCGCGACACCTATGGCATGGAGTCCGCGACGCTGGATCCGGCGGGTATTCACCGCGAAGTGGAGGAGATGGCGGCCCGGGGGCTGCGCGTATTGGCGTTTGCCCGCAAAGTGGTTGCCGCTGACAGCAGCTCGGTCTCCCATGCCGATGTGGCCGATGGTCTCACCTTTCTCGGTTTGCAGGCGATGATGGATCCGCCTCGGGAGGAGGCGATAGCTGCGGTGAGCGCCTGTCAAAAAGCCGGAATTCAAGTCAAGATGATCACCGGGGACCATGCCGCCACCGCGGCGGCAATCGCCCGGCAGATCGGCCTCAAGGGTTCGGGCGATCCGGACAGTTTCGCTGTCAGCGGGCACATGCTCGCGCAGATGGCCGATCATGAGATGATCGATATTGCGCAGCGCGCGGCGGTGTTTGCGCGGGTCACTCCCGAACAGAAGTTGCGCCTGGTGGAGGCGCTGCAGGCGAAAGGGCATGTGGTTGCAATGACCGGCGACGGCGTCAATGACGCACCCGCACTCAAGCAGGCCGATATCGGCGTGGCCATGGGTGTCGGTGGCACCGAAGTGGCCAAGGAGGCGGCGGATATGGTGCTCACCGATGACAACTTCTCTACCATAGAGGCGGCGGTCGAGGAGGGCAGGGCGGTATTCGACAACCTGGTCAAGTTCATCACCTGGACGCTGCCGACCAACGTCGGCGAGGGCTTGGTGGTACTGGTGGCCGTGTTCGCCGGCGTCGCACTGCCGATCACACCGGTACAGATTCTGTGGATCAATATGACGACAGCGGTGTTGCTTGGTCTGATGTTGGCGTTCGAAGGGAAAGAACCGGGCATCATGGAACGTCCGCCGCGACAGCCGCAGACACCGGTCCTCACGAAGGAACTCGGTATACGCATAGGCATGGTGAGTCTGATGCTGTTGATAGGGGCTTTCGGGCTTTTCGAATGGTCGCTGCATCAGGGCAAGAGCCTGGAGGTGGCGCGTACTGTCGCCGTCAACATGTTCGTTATCGGTGAATTGTTCTATCTGTTCAATTGCCGATCGCTACGCTACTCGATGTTCCGGCTCGGTGTTTTTTCGAACCGATGGCTGGTCCTCGGTGTCGTCGGAATGACTTTGCTGCAACTTCTCTTTACCTATTCCGAATCGATGAACACACTGTTCGGAACCGCACCCATTGGCGTTGACGAATGGCTATGGATAGTTGCAGGCGGATTGACTATCTACACGGTCGTGGGCGCCGATAAGCTGATGCGTCGCCGGACGGGTACCGGCAAAGGCTAGCGCAATGGGGGTATTCCCCGACATATTCACGGAGATCACGGTGCTGCTGTTATTGGCGGCCGCCGTGGGTGCGATCGGCGTGCGCCTGCGCCAGCCGCTGATTGTCGCGTTTATCGCTGTGGGTATCTTGGTCGGGCCGTCAGTGTTGGGCTGGGTGAGCGCCAACGATCAGGTCGATCTGCTGGCCAAACTCGGCATCACACTCCTGCTGTTTGTGGTCGGGCTCAAGCTCGATTTGCACATCATCCGCACCATGGGCGCTGTCGCCCTGGCGACCGGTCTTGGTCAGGTCATCTTTACCAGCATAGTGGGATATCTGATTGCGCGGGCACTGGGTATGGCGCCGATAACGGCACTGTATGTTGCGGTCGCGTTAACGTTCTCCAGTACGATCATTATCGTCAAACTGCTTTCCGACAAACGGGAGGTGGATACCCTGCATGGTCGTATCGCACTGGGTTTCCTGATAGTGCAGGACCTGGTTGTCGTACTGGCAATGATCGGACTGAATGCCCTGGGTAATTCCGACGAAGCCTCCGTCACTCACGCGGCATTCGCGGTGCTGGTGAAGGGCGGTGCATTTCTAGTGATCATTGCACTGATTACGCGATATGTACTGCCGCGTTTGCTGCACCTGCTGTCACGCTCCCAGGAACTGCTGGTACTGTTCGGAATAGCCTGGGCGGTGGCCCTGGCCACGCTCGGGGCGATGCTGGGGTTCAGCAAGGAAGTAGGTGCATTCGTGGCGGGCGTGTCACTGGCCTCCACGCCGTACCGCGATGCCCTGGGTGCCCGCCTGGTAAGCCTGCGTGATTTTCTGTTGCTGTTTTTCTTCATCGATCTCGGGGCGCGGCTGGATCTCGGCCTACTCGGTGCGCAGATCGTGGAATCATTGGTATTCTCCATATTTGTGCTGATCGGGAATCCGTTGATTGTCATGGTTATCATGGGCGTGTTGGGTTACCGCGCACGGACAGGTTTTCTGGCCGGGCTGACCGTGGCGCAGATCAGCGAGTTCTCGCTGATCCTGGGCGCGTTGGGATTGAGCCTCGGTCATATTGATGCTGAGACCATGGGCCTGATAACGCTGGTTGGCATCATCACCATCAGTGCCTCGACCTACATGATCATTTTCTCCCACCCATTGTATGAATGGATGGCGCCCTGGCTGAAGGTGTTCGAGCGCCAGCACCCCCACCGGGAAATGGAGCGGGGTATGGCACGCACAGAGGGTGCAGCAGAGATAATACTATTCGGTATGGGGCGTTACGGAACGGGAATTGCGCGGGCCTTGCGGGCTCGGGGCAGTCGCGTGCTCAGTGTCGACTACAACCCGGAACTGGTACGATCGGGTGATTCCATGGGCTATCCGGTTCTTTATGGCGATGCCGAAGACCCCGAGTTTGTCACATCGCTTTCGTTTACCCATACCCATTGGGTCATCTGTACAGCGCCCGAGCTCAATGTCAGCCACACCCTCATACATTCATTACGAACGTTGGGCTATGCCGGACGGATCGCCGTGACTGCGCATACTTCCAGTGAGGTGGCCATACTGGAACGAGCAGGCGCGGATCTGGTGTTGATGCCATTCGCGGATGCTGCCCAAGAGGCGGCGGATCGGCTCCTTGGACAGGGTTCCGCGGAGTTGTTGTCCCGATGAGCCACGGTCGAACAGGACAAGCTGTTTTTCCACAAACGCGTGGCTTGTACGCCAAGACTGTCGCAGGGTTCGGGTTGAGGAGGGCGAGGTGAAGAGATTCAAAAATATTCTTTGCGTATTGGATCCTAAGAAATCATGCGAACCCGCATTGGATCGAGCCATCGCCCTGGCGGAGGACAATCAAGCTGAGCTCACTGTCGTCGATGTCATGAAGCATGTCATTGCGGGTATCGGCATGCCGGAAGGCGGACCGATTTCCCTCGATCTGCAGGCGATGATTGAAAAAGAGCATGCACACGCGTTGGAGAAACTGGTTGAGCCTTATCAGCAACGGTTTGAGTTTAAAACCAAGATTCTAATTGGTGCTCCGTTTCTGGAAATCATCCGCGAGGTATTGAAAAGGGACCATGATCTGGTAATCAAAGTTCCCGACTCCCAGGACTGGCTGGACCGGTTGTTCGGTAGCGATGATATGCATTTGCTGCGTAAGTGTCCCTGTCCGGTCTGGCTAATCAAGCCACGGGGAAAGAAACCCTTCAAGAGAATCCTTGCCGCAATTGATGTGAGTAATATGTATCCGCAGGGAGAGTTGGCGTCACGGCATGCGCTGAACCGGCAGATTCTTGAAATGGCGAGTTCATTGGCATTATCCGACTTTGCCGAACTGCATATAGTGCACGCCTGGGATACTCTGGGTGAGAATGTTCTTCATGGTCCCTTTGTCGACTTTCCAAAGGAGAAAATCGAGGCCTATGTGGATCAGGTCCGACGACGTCGTGCGGATAATGTCGATACGCTGGTGCAGGACGTGATACATAAACTCGGGCCGGAAGCGCTGAATTATCTGAAACCCGAGATACATCTGGAGAAAGGGGTGGCACGCAAAGA
>JBFEJM010000073.1:0-8771 GCA_041553175.1 Gammaproteobacteria bacterium
CCTGCCGAGCAATCTTCAATTACCTGAAGGCGAAGACGACCCAGCTTAGGGTGTTTTTGTTCCACAGCGATAGCTACTGCACATTTTTTTTCAGCTCCGTAACCATTTTTGCCGCTTTTTGTGCCGCCAAGATAAAACTCATTGGTATTGCCTTCATCAGCCGACGGATACATATAGCGAATCACACCCAGGTCGTAGCCAATGGCACCCATCTCTCCGGCGAAACCGGCATAGACATCCAGTTCCATGGAGGGATCAGGCGTACCGAAATTGACATTGCTGCCCCAGGTGCCAAGGTAGAAACCGCTGTCATGCGCGTAATCCAGACCACCTGAGATAGCCAATTGATTGTCTGTTTGAGAGACACCACGCCAGACGTAGTCAGACGCCATTGAGACATTGCCGCTGATCTCGGCAGCCGCTATACCGGTCACGGACATCAGAGCGCCGGCAAGAAGGGTCTTGGAAAATGTGTTCATGATCGAAATCTCCGTTATCTGTGTATTTGGGTAGAAATCTTTTTTTCCGAATGCTGCGAGGCATGACTGCTTCGGAATACCCAATGGCCATAGCAGATCCTGTGCCAGGACAAATAAGATATATAAAACAATAAATTATTAGATTTCAGGCGGGCATGCCGAAGCTCGCGAAGCACTAATGCAGGGCGTTATAAGTCGGCGCGCACCGACATGGGGCACTGTTTTGGTGCCCTCTGCACGACCGGCTTTACCGGCTGCCACGGCCTGCGTTACAGTGCGGCGCATGCTTGATCCAAAACTCATTGATGACTTGGCGCAGCGACTGCATTCGGCCGTGCCGGACAGCGTCCGCACTCTGCAGCAGGACGTTGACCGCAATGTGCGCGCAGCGGTACAGGCGGCCCTCGGCCGGCTCGATCTGGTTCCCCGCGAGGAGTTCGAGGTGCAGTCAAAGGTACTCGCACGCACCCGGGCACAACTCGACGCGATGACCCGGCGGGTGGAGGCTTTGGAAGAGCAACTGCTCGGCAAGCGCCCGGCGGCGGCAAAAAGCGGCAATGACAGCGATATGAATGGCGGTTGAACCGCGCCGAGCGGATTCAGCACCGGCGGTAATGTGACCGCAGCCAAATAAGGGGCCAGGATGGCGCCTTGCAGCACGGACCAGGGATGGAGACATGACCTTAGCTGTCGTTTACAGCCGCGCGCAATTGGGTATCGCGGCCCCCCTGGTCACGGTCGAGGTCCATCTCGCCAACGGCCTGCCCGGTCTTTCCATCGTCGGCCTGCCCGAAACGGCGGTCAAAGAAAGCAAAGACCGTGTCCGCGGCGCCCTGCTCAACAGTCAGTTCGAGTTTCCCGCCCGCCGTATCACCATCAATCTGGCACCAGCCGATCTGCCCAAGGACGGCGGACGCTTCGATCTGCCCATCGCGCTCGGCATTCTCGCGGCTTCAGGTCAGGTCGTCGCGGACCATCTCAAGGACTACGAATTCATTGGCGAACTGGCACTGTCGGGTGAATTGCGCCCGGTCAGCGGTGTGCTGCCGGCGGCGATCGCGGCCATCGACGCGGATCGCCGCCTGATCGTGCCTCAAGGCAACCTCGTGGAAGCGGCATTGGTCGATCACCGCCATGCATTGGCCGCCGAACACCTGGTGCGCGTGACCGGCCATCTGAACGATCAGGATCCGCTGACAACCAATACCGCGTCCGCAGCGCAAACACGCAGACCGGCGGTACCCGACCTGGCCGATGTGCGCGGCCAGACCCGCGCCCGGCGGGTACTGGAAATCGCCGCCGCGGGCGGACACAGCCTGCTGCTGAGCGGGCCGCCCGGCACCGGCAAGAGCCTGCTCGCGACCCGCCTGCCCGGTCTGCTGCCGGCCATGACCGACACCGAGGCGCTTGAATCCGCCGCTATCGCCTCCATCAGCGCACAGGGCTTCAAGGTCGAACACTGGGCGCAGCGGCCGTTTCGGTCGCCGCACCATACCGCGTCCGCGGTCGCGCTGGTCGGCGGCGGCTCGCACCCGCGTCCCGGTGAGATTTCACTGGCCCATCACGGCGTACTGTTTCTGGATGAACTGCCGGAATTCGACCGCAAGGTATTGGAAGTGCTGCGCGAGCCGCTTGAGAACGGCCATATCACGGTGTCGCGCGCCGCCCGTCAGGCGGAGTTTCCGGCCCGCTTTCAATTGGTGGCGGCGATGAATCCCTGTCCCTGCGGCTACCTCGGTGATTCAAACGGGCGCTGCCGCTGCACGCCCGATCAGGTACAACGATATCGGCAGCGGATCTCGGGACCGCTGCTGGATCGCATCGATCTGCAGATCGAGGTGCCGCGCATGCAATCGAGGGAATTGCAGGGGCCCGTCGGCGAAAGCAGCGCGACGGTGAAGACACGCGTCAATGCCGCCCGCAGCCGGCAGTACGAACGCCAGGGCGTGTGCAATGCCCATTTGAGCGGCGCGGATATGGATCGCCACTGCATGCTGCAGACGGCTGAACAGACCCTGTTGCGCCACGCCATGGAGCGCCTTGGCCTGTCGGCGCGCGCCTATCACCGTATCCTGCGCGTGGCCCGCACCATTGCGGATCTCGATAACGCCGAAACGATCAGCGCCACCCACCTGGGCGAGGCGCTTGGTTATCGCAGTTTCGACCGCCAACTGCTGTGATCCGGGCGCGGCGTCGATCGATGCCGATGCCTTACTGACAAAGTCGTGTCCGGTCAAGATACTCGTCGCCCGCGTCTGCGGGTAGAATCAGGACTGCCTTTCCACCCACCCTGATTGACGGTATCTGTGTCTGACCTGAACCCCCGCCAGCGTGCTGCGGTAAAACACGTGGACGGACCTCTCCTGGTGCTTGCCGGCGCCGGCAGCGGCAAGACGCGCGTCATCACCCAGAAAATCGCGCATCTGATCCTGAATCAGGGCATGGATGCCAGACACATCACCGCTGTCACATTCACCAACAAGGCGGCGCGGGAGATGCGCGAGCGTGTCGGTGAGCTGCTGCCGCGCGAAAAGAGCAAGGGACTGAACGTCTCCACCTTTCATACGCTGGGACTGAACATCCTGCGGCGTGAGCACAAGCACCTCGGCTTCAAGGCCGGCTTTTCGATTTTCGACAGCCAGGACAGCGGGCATCTGGTCAACGAACTCATCAACAAGGCCCGCATCGGTCTCGATCCCGACCAGGCACGCTGGCGCATTTCCGACTGGAAGAACGATCTAGTGCTGCCGGAGACTGCATTGACGGCAGCAGAAGACGAACGCGACGTCGCCATCGCCCGTATCTATGAAGAGTATCAGCGCCACCTCAAGGCCTATAACGCCTTTGACTTCGACGATCTCATTCTTGCGCCCGTAACGCTTCTGCGGACCGACGCCGACGTGCGTGAACGCTGGCAGCTGCGCATACGGCATCTGCTGGTCGACGAGTACCAGGACACCAACGGTGCACAGTATGAACTGGTGAAACAGCTGGTTGGACGGCTGGGAATGTTCACCGCCGTCGGCGACGACGATCAATCCATTTATACCTGGCGCGGTGCGCGGCCGGAAAACCTGTTGCGTCTGCAGGAAGATTATCCGCGCCTGAAAGTGGTCAAGCTGGAACAGAATTATCGCTCGACCGGCTGTATTCTCAAAAGCGCGAATCATCTGATTGCCAACAACAGCCACATCATCGAGAAGAAACTGTGGAGTGAGCTCGGCTACGGCACAGCACTGCGCGTGCTGCCCTGCCGCGACCCCGACCACGAAGCCGAACGCGTGGTGTCGGAGCTGTTGCATCAGAAGTTCACCCAGGGCGGTCAGGATGGCGATTACGCGATCCTCTATCGCGGCAATCATCAGTCGCGCCCGTTCGAGAAGATTCTGCGTGAGCATCGCATCCCCTATCACCTGTCGGGCGGCATGTCGTTCTTCGATTACGCCGAAGTGAAGGATCTGGTCGCGTATCTGCGCCTGCTGGTCAACGAAGACGACGATCGCGCTTTTCTGCGCGTGGTCAATACGCCGCGCCGCGAAATCGGTCCATCGACGCTGGAGAAGCTCGGCGCTTATGCCAGCGAGCGCGGTGTGAGCCTGTTGGCCGCCTGCTTCGAAATGGGTCTGACGCAACAGCTGAGCGGGCGGGCGCTGGCCCGCTTGCAGCAGTTCGCGGAATGGATTGTCGAGTTCGCCGATCGCGCCAAACGCGGTGATCCGGTCGCGCTGATCAAGGATCTGCTCAACACCACCGGTTACATGCAATGGCTGGAAAACAGTACCCGTGATCCTGATGCAGCGGCACGCCGCACTCAGAACGTCGATGATCTTCTCAGCTGGCTGGAACAGATGGCGAAACAGATCGGCGGTGATGCCGGCTTGAGCGAGCTCGTCAGCCGCATGAGTCTGATGGACATCCTCGATCGCGACAAGGATGACGCCGGCGGCAACTGCGTCCACCTTATGACATTACATGCAGCGAAGGGTCTGGAGTTCCCGCACGTGTTTCTGGTCGGCATGGAGGAAGGCATTCTGCCGCACCGGGTCAGTCTGGAAGAAGACAATCTGGAAGAGGAACGCCGGCTTGCCTATGTCGGCATCACGCGCGCGCGCAAATCACTGGTCTTCACCTTCTGCAGCCGGCGCAAGCGGGCGCGTGAATGGGAAAGTTGCGAGCCGAGCCGGTTCCTGAACGAACTGCCGGAAGACGATCTGCACTGGGAGAACCGCAGCGGCCCGGTCAACCCGGAGGAGCGTCAGCAGCGCGGCAAGGCACACCTGGCCAATCTGCGCGGCATGCTGTCCTGACACATAAAAAAAAGGCCGCGCGATTGCGCGGCCTTTCTCGAAGCGCCTTGGCGCTTACTTGCTTTCACTGACCATATAATCAACTGCGGCCTTGATGTCGTCATTTGAGCAGGCCATGCAGGTACCTTTCGGCGGCATCGCACGAATACCGTTGATGGCATGCTGCAGCAGCGTATCCATGCCCTGCGCGATGCGCGGCGCCCAGGCCGCACTGTTACCGAGCATCGGCGCACCGGCCGCACCCGTGCTGTGGCAGGCCATGCAGCTCGCATCATAAACCTGCTTGCCTTTGCCGGTGTCGGCAGCGGCAACCGCGGCGGGCGCCGCAGCCGCAGGTGCAGGTGCGGCGGCAGGTGCTGCATCACCACCCGCCACCTTGATGCCGCTCTCGCTCAGGATGTGGCGGATTGCATCTTTCAACTCGTCAGCCGAGCAGTCGCCGCAGGTGCCCTTTGGCGGCATGGCGTTCAACCCGTTGGTCGCCGTGGTCAGCAGACCGTCAAGGCCCTTGTCCGCGCGTGCTGCCCAGGCGGCCTTGTCGCCGAGCTTGGGCGCTCCGGCCGCACCGGTGCTGTGGCAAGCCATGCAGTAACTGTTATATACATCACCACCCGATCGCGGTGCAGCGGCAACGGCGGTTCCACCGGATTGATCCGCGACCACAACCGAACCGACGGGTTTGATGTTCTCGTTCGCGACCTGCACTGCCATCGCATTCTCGCCGGACTCACCGTCTCCGGTCACAGCCCACTGGGCGATGAAGTAGAACGCAAAAGCGGCCACTACAATGAAGGCCAACACGGCCATGAAATTGCCGAAAAATACTCTGTCTTGATGACTCACGGTGGAAATTCTCCGTTGGGTTTGATCCTGGGGCAGGCGAGCGTCGCGCTGGGCGCAGAGTATAGCGGTAAAGCCAGCCTACGGAAAAGCATCACATTTTTTTCTGTAAGCCGTGGATTTAGTTTAAAGATCGATCGAACCGCAGCCGCTAACCAGTACAAGGGAACCTGAAAGCGCATTCCGGGATGATACAGGCGCCGGAAACGGACACCGGTGCGCGCTGAAACTAGTAATAGTTACAGCAGGTTAACTACCATGAACATTCCACCCATTCAACCGCCGGCGGTACATTTGAGTCTGGATCCGCCGCGCCCCGCCCAGCAGGCCGCGCAGGAATCCGCCCGACCGGTCGTGGCGCCCCCCCAAACCGAGGCGGTTACTCAGGAAACCAAGCGCGACGAGGAAAAGCGTGCGGCGCGGCAAAGTCACGCCCACGAGCCTGACAGTGACGGCCGGGAACTCAGCGAGGACGAACAGCGCGCGGTCGAGCGACTGCAACAGCGGGATCGCGAGGTGCGCGCGCACGAAGCGGCGCATAAGGCTGCCGCCGGCCGGCATGCCCGGGGCGGTGCCAGTTTCGAGTATGAGGTCGGGCCGGATGGCAAACGCTACGCGGTGGGCGGCGAGGTTCAGATCGACACCTCGAAAGTAAGCGGCGATCCGCAGGCGACGATCGAGAAGGCGCGCATCATTCAGCGGGCTGCCACAGCCCCCGCTGAACCTTCCGCGCAGGATCGACGGGTCGCGCTGGAGGCAGCGGCAATGGAAGCGGCCGCTCAACAGGAACTCACGGAACAGCGCAGCGCCACGATGAACAAATTTCTGGCCAGTATGCCAGACGAATCCGATAAGCGGACTTCAGCAGGGAGTGCGTCACACGGTGTTGGACAGACGTTGGACGTATTTGCCTGAACCTAACCTTTGATCAAGAGTGAAACAAAGATGAAAATCGATTCAGTTGCAGCACTTGGATTAGCCGGGGTACAGAAAGGTCTGCAAGGTGCGCGCGAGAATGCCGCTCAGATTGCCAGCGCCGAGCAGATGTCTTCATCCAGCCCGACATCCGTGGTCGAGCCACTTATCGGACTCAAACAGGCCGAGATGCAGGTTGCGGTCTCGGCGCAGGTTATCAAGACCGCGGATGAAATGATTGGCACGCTGATCGACGAACTGGCCTGATACATTCGGCCTCATAATCCGTTCGGACGATGTCAACTTCGAACTGCTGTTTCGAAAGTTAACATCATATCGCCGACTTCATCTTTCTTTTCATACACGCTTGATGAAGAAATCTCACACGGCTTCAGAGAGAGGTGTATACAAGCCTCAGACCTAGCCCGATCGAACCAAGCGCAACCATGCCGCGTATCAAGCGTATCGTGTTCGTTCCCCAGACTGTGATGAAGCGGAACAGACCGTTCAGGACACCACCAAATACAAGCATCGCGACCAGGACACCGGCGCCGAATATCAGCAAATAAGCCAAGCCCAGCAGAGGCGTTGATTGGGCAGACAACGGCAGCAAGGCCAGCAAGGGCGCCGATCCGGCCGTTCCGTGCAACATCCCCACCATGACGGCACCGTGTTGATGACGGTGCGACGACAACGAATCATGTCGATGCCAATGAGCATGTTCCGGAAAACCATCGTGAGCATGGAAATGGAAATGGGCATTTTTTCGTAGCAGATCCCAGAGCACATACAGTCCGATCAGAATCAGTACAACACCCACCAGCTGCTCGGCATACTGACTCAATTTGACTGGTATCGCCATGCCCAATCCCATCACAGCCAAGCCAACCAGCAGCAGGACAAGTCCATGACCAAGCGCCCAGCGCAAACAGAATCGCAACGTGTTGCTATGACCATCACGCATACTGGATAACCCTGATATGGCCATGATGTGGTCAGCGTCCAGAGCATGCATCAGTCCCAGACCGAACGCCAAGCTCAACACTGCAAAGATATTGCTGGAATCGGGCACGGCTCGTTTTCCTCCGCATAAGCCTAGTGCTTCAGAATAGATCAAACGTGAGACCCGCAACATTGCCAATCGGAATGTGCCATTGCGGTACAAACAGGAGCAAAAAGAGTGGCGCGATCATACTGCTGGCCCGACTACTTAGTCGAATACCCGTTGTCTCAAACACATCGTATAGCTCGATCGGTCACCAGGAGGCGCCCTGCGAGATAGACGACAGCCGCAGCCCCATGTAAGCTATCCGGTCCCGGCGCCCGTAGCTCAGCTGGATAGAGCGCTGCCCTCCGGAGGCAGAGGTCAGGGGTTCGAATCCCTTCGGGCGCGCCATCTTCGATGCCACTCCCTCGTGATTGCCCGCCACTCAGGCCAAGCCTGAGTGCGTTCGGCTCATCGCGAAGCTGCGCTTCTCGTAAAATTCTCGCCTCACCCCTTCGGGCGCGCCATCTTCGATGCCACTCCCTCGTGATTGCCCGCCACTCAGGCCAAGCCTGAGTGCGTTCGGCCACGCGCGAAGCTGCGCTTCTCGTAAAACTCTCGCCTAACCCCGCTGACCCGCAACCTGACGCAGGCCGGTCCACAGGATAATCAACTGCTGGCGATACATGGCCGGAATGCCGGCCGGGTTGTGCAGGCGCAGCGCCAGCGGCACACCGTAGAAGATCGACACCAGCGCCACCATGACGGTGGCAAGGTGAATATTGGCCGGAAGTTCGTTCTGATCGATCGCCCGTTGCAGCCCGGTCGACAACACCTGTTCAATGCCCTGATCCGGCAACGCCTCGATGCCGGCCAGTTGGGGAAAGGCGAGCCGCCGTTCGCTGGCGCTGAGCGGTTCTGGCTGTTGCCGGCTGCGCACCCGTGCCTGCCAGGCGATCAACTCCCCGGTAGTGCCGGGCGCCTGCTGAAACTGCTGCGCCGCCCGTTCGAAGATCGCCTGCACCACGGCCAGGCCGCTGCGCTCTGCCTGCGCCAGCGCCTGATGTCCGTGCCAGGCTAAATCCACCGTCCAGAGCTGACTCAGGTAGCCGAGCAGGTCGGCCTTTTTCGGGAAGTAATTGAAAAAGGTCGCCTCCGACACCTCGACCCGCTCGCACAGATCGCGCACCACGAGTGCGTCCAGTGAGGTCTTTTCGAGCTCTTCCTGCAGCGCCCGAGCCAGGC
>JBFEJM010000074.1:0-8702 GCA_041553175.1 Gammaproteobacteria bacterium
GATTAGAAAGACCAGGTGCTGAGTCCAGGGCGCACGCGTAGTCGGTGTAACAGTCCTTATGACCTGCTGGGTGTCCACATGTTTGCCTTTGCGGGCAGCCAGTGCCGCATATACCGTTTCCTCGCCGAATTCTTCAACAGTCGCGCGCATCAATGCATCCTGAAGCATGCCGGGATTATTGCGGAAAGGAGCCTCGGATTCCTCGATCGCTTGATCATCCTTCCAGGTAACAACGCGTGCCCAGCTGCCGGACACACCCAGTGGACGTTTAATGAAATACCAGAATCCTACTGTGACGGCAGACAGGGCGATCGCACCCGCCCACCAGGGCCAATATTCATTCATGTGCCTTTCTCCAAAATTGACGTTGTTTCATCTGATCATTGTGTTATTGATTATTCTTATCGGCCCGCAGCGCTTTTAGCGCTAGACGCAGTCTCGATGCGAAGTGAATGAGCGGTTTCCGGGTGGCCCGCGGCAATCGCAATATCATGAGCAGAATGTCCTTCCAGATTGACAGCGGAGGGGTCGGCACCGTGTATCAGCAGGACTGAAATGCAATCATCATAGCCTTGTTCCGCAGCGACCATCAGCGGTGTCATGCCTTCGATATTGCGATCGTTGACATCAACGCCAGCTCGTACCAAAGAATGAATCATGCGGGGCCGGCGCTTGAGAATGGCATTGAAAAGCGCTGTTGTTCCGGAGTCGGTCTTGGTCAGTCCGATACGAACATTCTTGCCGTTTGGGAGCAAGGTGAGTGGAATGGCTTGGCCTGAATTCGACTGTTGATAACGAACGCATCGTGCGAAATCCCCTTCGCAGTAATGTGCTTTCCATAAATCAAGTGCGGGGTTGAGAGCGAACTGCACAAACAGTTCACAACTGGCGATGTGCGAACATGCCATGAGAACACCTCCCTATCGGTGGTCTTTGCTATCCATTGCCGAACGGCACTCATGATGTCCTGCGCAGCCCACCTTAAAGAGGCCTTCGGAACCGATACATGCCACAGTGCTTGCCCCTCTAGGGCATGTATTGGCCAACCTAACGGCGCCGTCGATGCAAACTTTACGCGTAACGTGCTGGTAAGATACGATGTTTTCGATGAATTGCTTGAATTCGCATGTCAGCTTTGCGGGGCAGATATCGTTCACGGCGATAGTCGTTGTTCAGCTTGGATTCAGCACCGAGCCATGATACTGGTGGCCTCGAAAAACCCACATGCGAAGGAGTAGAGGATATGCAGCGCAGATATTTCAATAGGATTATGCTGGCAACCCTGGCGACGGTGCTCAGTGCGCCCGTGTTAGCCGCGGCCAATGGACCCGCTAAAGCTCAAGGGCAGGGCAAAGGTTTGGAGCGCGCGCAAGAGGTAACGGAGCAGGCACGTGAACGTCAGGAAGAACACCGGGAAGGGCGTGATCGTTACGACGATGATGATGGTAAGTACAAAGATAAAGTGAAGGATAAGAAAGAGAAGAAGGAGAAGGTCGGCAAGGATGAATACCGCGATGATGACGATAAGTATGACCGCGACCGCGACCGCGAACATTCTGAAATGAGAGATCAAGATCGCGACAAGACGCGTGTCCTGGATCGTGAGCGCACAGATGATTCCGGCGAGAAGGCCGGTAAGCGCTGGTGGTGGCCGTTCAGTAAGGAGTAAGTACGAGTCGCGCTCTATGCGGTCGACTATCGGAAAAGCTAGTCGCTATCCGGTAGGCGGGCGCCCGCACAGGGTACGCGTACCCAATGAGGTTCGGTGTCGAGTCTGAGGGCGGTCATCTGGCCGCCCCAGAGGCATCCGCTGTCGAGAGGAAATATTCCATCATCGTCGCGCTGGCCGAGTGTAGACCAATGCCCGAACAATATTTTTAGCGGCTTACTGAGTCGGTGCTTGATCTCGAACCAGGGTTGGTAGGGTGCGGGTTGACTGCCAGGAGCACCCTTGAAGGGAAGTCCCAGGCGGCCGTCCGTATCGCAGTATCGCAGGCGTGTAAGGCAGTTCGTGATAAATCGGATGCGGTCCCATCCGCGCAGACTGTCTGACCATTGCTCCGGTTCATCGCCATACATATGGGCGAAATACTCGGCATAGTTCTCGCCCCGCAGCAGAGCTTCCACTTCCGCAGCACAATGTTTGGCCTGTTCCAGGTCCCATTGCGGAGGAAGACCCGCATGTATCAGCGTATAACCCAGCTCAGCGTCATGATGCAGCAGGGGTTGCTTCCGGAGCCAATCCAGTAGTTCCTCGCGGTCGGGGGCATCCAGGATCGCATTCAGCGTGTCCTTGCGTTTTATCCGCGCAGGATTACAGGCGGCCGCCAGTAAATGGAGGTCATGATTGCCCAGCACAGTGAGAGCGGCGGCATCGAGACCACGTATGAATCGTAAAGTCTCCAGCGACTGAGGGCCACGATTGACGAGGTCGCCAGCAAACCACAGGCGATCGACAGAAGGATCGAATCGTAGATGTGACAGAAGTTGTTGCAGTTCGTGCAGACAGCCCTGAATGTCACCGATTGCGTAAACAGCCACAGTCGAGATCAGTGGAGAACGCGGGGTATGGACAGCGTGAAGGCCGGAACTTCCGCGTCAAATTCGACGCCGTCGTCAGCGATCATTTGATAACTTCCGCGCATGCTGCCAACCGAGGTTTCGATCATGGTGCCACTGGTGTATTGGAATGCCTCGCCTGGGTGCAGATGAGGATGCTCACCGACCACACCTTCACCGCGCACTTCCTGGCTTTTACCATTGCTGTCGGTGATGATCCAATGACGTGTGAGCAATTTCGCAGGTATATCGCCGGTATTGCGGATTGTTACCGTATACGCGAATACGTAGCGCTGACTCTCTGGGATCGACTGGGCCTCTACATAGAGGGATTCAACGTCGACTTGGATGCTGTAACTTGCCGGAGTACCCATATAAAGCCCGTATGCCCTGTGTCCGAGATACGTATAGGATACGCTGGTTAGTCGTCCCGGTTCAAAATTCCCCAATTCGTCCGAGCAATCTGGGCCCCATTGGCGATAGAGCGTGGGCGGAGCGCGAAATCCCCGCGGATAGGTGCTCCCACGCGGAATCATGTGCGCGGCTTCCGCTAGTCAAGCGGTCTTCGGTGCTGGAGGGGGGGTATATGCAGGCAGGATCGTTGGCCATCATGCCGTATGATGCGACAAACGCAAGTAAGGCCATTGCGCAATAGCCTTGGAATCAGCCAAAACTCTCGTAGTTGTGGGGTGGTGTGCTGCCTGTCTCATCGGTCGAAACGCATGCGAACCTCATGGTTTGAGACCTGCCGCAGCGAGCATGTCGAAATGCCATTCCACTTGACCGGATGGATGAATACGCTCTACTGGAAATTCTGTGTGTTCGTCCGATGACGGGCCGCAGATCTGTTTCACAATGGCTGCCTTGTCGGCCCCGGCGACCAGAAACAAGAGCTGTCGTGCGGCATTGAGTACAGGATAGGTCAACGATAGCCGCCAGCTTTGCAGGCGCTCCACATACACGGGCGCGACCGAACGCTGTGTTTCATTCAGAATAGGTGTGTCAGGAAACAGCGAGCAGGTGTGGCCGTCCGGTCCGAGCCCCAGCAACACAAGATCAAATACCGGTATGCCACGGGAATCCAGCGGCATCGAACGCGACAGCAACGCCGCATAGTCCTTTGCATTCTTTTCGATATGTTCCGGCTCTGCATCCATGCGGTGAATGTTGGCGCTTGGTATAGAAATATGGTCCAACAAGGATTCGCGGACCATTCTAAAGTTGCTCTCCGGATGGCTGGCAGGAACGGCGCGTTCATCACCGAAATACAGATGGACGTTAAACCATGCAATGCGATTCTGGCGTTCGGGTTGCGCGAGTGCCCGGTACAGCCGTTTAGGCGTTGATCCACCGGACAATGCAATGTGGAATACGCCGCGTGCGGCTATGGCGTTATCACTCAAAGTGATCAGACGTTCGGCACAATCTTCCGACAGGTGCTCGGCATCCGGATGCAGGATGATCTGAGATTCACATATACGCTGTCGCTCAGGCATGACCACTTCGATAAACTTTAATACGGGTTTCTGTCGTTTTTATCCGCGCTAAAATCGCGTATTGGTCAACTACCAGTGTTCGACAATAAAGTGGTTTTTTGATCGATTGCGAGCAAGAGATTGTGATACGACTTGGCAAAGGCGGCCACGCCGTCTTCTTCCAATTGTCTGGTTGCTGCAGCGAGATCAATGCCGAGGTGTGCAAGCTCTCTAAGCACGGCTACCGCATGCTCGCTACCCGTTTCAAGCGTCGGCGCAACACGCCCATGGTCATTGAAGGCTGTCAGCGTAGCCGGAGGAAGGGTATTTATGGTTTCGGGCCCAATCAAGGGTTCGACGTATAGCAAATCGCTATAGGAAGGGTTCTTGGTGCTTGTGCTTGCCCATAACAAACGCTGACGGTGTGCGCCTGCCGCTGCCAGCGCACGGAACCTCGTGCTGTCAAATAAATTTTTGAAGGTTTGATAGGCAACCTTCGCGTTCGATACCGCGACCTGCCCCAGTAAGGCTCGGGCCGATTCCGCGGCCTGTGTAGTGCCTTGCGCAATCAATGTCTCCAGCTGGGTATCGATCAAGCTGTCGACACGGCTCACGAAGAAACTCGCAACCGACCGTATGTTAGTGAGTGGTTGGCCGCGGCGTAGTCTACTTTCGAGTCCGAGCATGTAGGCATCCGCAATCTCTTCGTAACGCGCCACGGAAAACAAAAGCGTCACGTTGAGATTGACGCCCCGATCGATCAATACCTCAATCGCAGGCAGTGACGCCTGGGTGGCAGGCACTTTAATGAGTAGATTGGGCCGGTCTACGCGCCGGAACAGAGCTTCGGCCTCATCTATTGTCGCTTCGCTGTTGTCGGCGATATCCGGCGAAACTTCCAGGCTGACCCAACCATCCCGACCGCCACTTGAGGCGTGAACATCCGCAAACAGGTCTGCAGCTTCCTGTATATCGCTGATAGCGAGTTCGTAAAACAGTTCCTGTGCCGAAGCGTGCGGTTGGCGCCGTCGCACAGAGGCCAGCGCTGCGTCATATTCGTCGCTAGTCGTAATGGCTTTTTCGAAAATACTGGGATTGCTGGTCAGACCAGCCAGGCCTTGTTCGGCGATAAGACGGGCGAGCGCGCCTGACTTCAGCAATCCGCGCTGAATGTTGTCGTACCAGATACTCTGACCTAGCGCCTGAACGGCGCGCGAAGCCGGCGTGTTCATGTGGAATCCATCCCTCCCAGGTGAGCCGTTTGACGGTTGAAATCGGGGTATCACAGGCATCCTGCCAGGCTGATGGACGAACTATAGTTACTTATAGGGCAAACCGATAGTCCCACTCTGGAGTTGGGTAGATAGGGAGAATCCGGTTTTGCCCAAGTCTGTCTGTTTGTACGCCAACCTGAGGAGTGCGTCATGTACCTGAAACATTTACCCAGTGGCGATATGGTTGAGGTTATCAACTTTGAAGCGCTATTCGATCCATTCCTGCTTGAAGTCAAAGGGCGACTGCATGCCGGTGAGGAATTGCAGGATCCAGCCGATTTCAGCAAGCAGGACTTGGGTTTCCCCTCCGGCGAGGATTTACCACGCTGTTGGCTTGATCCGCATTATCGGGAACAGCGAAAATCAGCGTAAGGCTATAAATTATATAGTAAATAATTTTACAGCGCCGATGAGAAGCGATCCTGCGTGAGAGCGGGAGGGCAGGGTCTGTTTAACGGTGTTGTCGAATTTATCGTTTCGTTCCCAAAAGTGTGAACCCGTTTCCTTTTTACATTTAAGTAGATCCGCGAACTGCCGTTAAAAAATTACCAGACTGAGATGCATTCACCTCAAGTCTTGGTTCAGTTTTAGCAACGCTCATGCCCATGGATTGGTGCGCAACCTTGGGGATTTAGTTCATGAGATTCCGTAACTCTCGGATTCGTAAGCCTGATCCACTATTCTTGCTGGCGCTTCTGGTCGGACTCGGGGTCGTCGTCACGACCACTGCCCAGGCGGAAAATGTCGATATTGAAACCGCTGCAGAGGATGCTGGTGCCTGGCTGGCGCTGCGTCCAGCCACTGGATTATCGAAAAAGCTGGATCTTCATTGGCTGAATAATGCACTTGAGCGCTCTGAAATCAAACAGTTAGTCGGAAAGAAACAGGTGGAAGTGGCCAAGCCTTTTGGTGAAAAAGGTCCTGTTCTCGGAATGAGTGTGCGCCCGAATGTGAATAAATCCGCTGCTCGGGCCGGAGATTCCGGTATCGGCGCCATCTCCGAAGATCGCCCTGATCTTTACTTTAGCCTGAATCGCCGCTGGTAAATTTTCTCCCCTCCTTCAATTCAGTCCGACGCACGGATGCGCACGGCCAATACATCACAAGGGGCTCCGTGCAATATCGCATTTGCGGTTGAGCCAAGTAATCGCCCCAGACCATGTCGTCCATGACTTCCAATCAGTATCAAGTCCACGCCCTGTTCCTCAGCAACCCGATTTATCTCCTGTTTGGTTGATCCCATTTCGATCCAGTGTGCTACGGATTGCCCGATTTCGATCGTGGCTGCAATATCGGCCAGCTTGCGGCGGGCGGTTTCGACAATCTGCGCTTCCAACTGCACGTCCTGAGGTAAGACCAGCTCGTTGGCAAGATCGACGTGCAGGTACTCAACTACATGCACCAGACTCAAACGCGAGCCTTCCGCTCTGGCGAGTTGCACTGCCCGTTCAACTATCTGTGTATGGTCAGCACCGAAGTCCAGCGCGACCAGGATATGCCGATAGGCTTCCATCTCGTATCTCCATTGGTGCAGATTATGAGTATATATCCAATTGGCGATTCTGGGCCGGAGGATGGCAGGGTCAAATCCGGTTGTCTGTCGCAGCGGCATTGGCCAGAAGCGCAAAACTTTCCAGATTGAGCTGTTCGGCGCGAATCTGCGGATCTATGCCGAGTGCCGAAATGTTCTCTGCCGATAACATTCCTTTAAGCGTGTTCCTTAGCGTTTTTCGACGCTGAGCGAAGGCGCTTTGCACCAGCTTTGCAAATATCTGTTCGTCCAGTATTCGGACTGGTGGTGTGCGATGGGGTAGTAGCCGGACGAAAGCCGATTCTACCTTGGGTGGCGGTCGAAAGGCGCCAGCGCCGATTGTGAACAACGGCACGACCGCACATCTATACTGCAGCATGACCGATAGCCGGCCATAGGCATCGCCACCGGGATCGGCGGCCATTCGGTCAACGACTTCTTTCTGTAACATGAAGTGCATGTCATGGATGCAATCGGCTTGTGTCAACAGATGGAAAAGAAGGGGTGTCGAAATGTTGTAGGGCAGATTGCCGACTACCCTCAGTGGCTGTTCACCGCGACGCAGGGCGCAAAAATCGGTTTTCAATGCATCGAGATTGTGCAGGACAAGTTCACCCGCCGGTGCGGCGGCTGCCTGCAAAGGTGCAAGCAAGTCGCGGTCAAGTTCTATTGCCTGGAGGCGACCGCAGCGGGTGAGTAGCGGTAGCGTTATAGCACCCTGACCGGGTCCGATCTCGATAATGTCCTGGTCCGGGCGCGGATCGATTGCTGCGACTATGCGCTCGATGATGCCGCGGTCATGCAGGAAATTCTGTCCAAAGCGTTTGCGCGGCGTATGTGCCATTTGAATGCGTATTCCTATTGATCCGCACTATGCGCAGTCATCGACCGGGCGACGTCGAGTGCGGTATCCAGACTGCCGCGCTCGATACGACCGGTACCGGCGAGATCCAGCGCCGTGCCGTGATCGACCGAGGTGCGCACGATCGGCAGACCCAGGGTGATATTCACCGCACGGCCGAATCCCTTGTATTTAAGTACCGGCAGACCCTGATCGTGATACATCGCCAGCACGGCGTCGGCATGTTCAAGGTAACGTGGCGTGAACAAAGTATCCGCAGGCAGTGGGCCCAACAGCTCAGCGTCGAGGCCGCGGAGCTCCTCCAGCACAGGGGCTATGACATCGATCTCTTCGCGCCCCATGTGGCCGCTTTCGCCAGCATGAGGATTCAGACCGCAGACCAGAATGCGTGGGCGCGCAATGCCGAAACGCGTGCGCAGATCGTGCACGAGTATATTCAGCGTCGTCGCGAGGTCGGGGCGCGTCAGGGCCTGACTGACCTGGGCCAAAGGCAGATGGGTTGTCGCCAGCGCGACCCGAAGTCCTTCCGTCGCGAGCATCATGACAACCCGCGCAGTGCCGCAGCGTTCGGCGAGGTATTCAGTGTGACCGATGAACGGTATGCCGGCGTCGTTGATCACGCCTTTGTGCACCGGCCCGGTGACCATTGCATCGAAGCGGCCGTCACGACAGCCATCCACTGCGCGATCGAGGCAGTCGAGCACGTATCGGGCGTTGGCGGAATTAAGATGCCCCGCTTCGACCGGGACTGCGGTCGGCACCGCCAGCACCTGCAATTGGCCGGCGCGATGCGGGCGGCCAAATTCGCCCGCATAGGTGTGCAGCGCCACGGTGATACCCAGCTCGCGGGCACGCTGCTGGAGCAGTTCCGGATCGGCAACGACCACGAGTTCAGCCGGATAATCGGATTCCGCCAGACGCAGACAGAGATCAGGTCCGATTCCGGCCGGTTCGCCGGCGGTGATGACGAGGCGGGTGACACGCTCCTGCTGTGCCGTCGA
>JBFEJM010000075.1:0-8600 GCA_041553175.1 Gammaproteobacteria bacterium
CTTTTTCCTGCAATAGTTTCTGCAGGCGCGCTTTTTCGGCGGCTTCGTACAGTGCGCTGTCGCTCAGGGCGGACTCCAGTTCCTTCTGTCTTGTCTGAAGCCGATCCAGTTTTTCCTCCAGCTTGCGCAGCTCGTTACGCAGCGGCTGCAGGCGCTGACGCTGTTCGGCCTCCTGTCGCTTGCGATCGCGGCGCGCGGCGGCGCTATGCGGTGTCTTGTCGTCCGCGAGTGAGTCTCCGCCGCCACGCTCCTGTTGCTCGAGCCAGACACGGTAATCGTCGAGATCACCGGCAAAGGGCTGCGCCTTGCCGTCCGTCACGAGCAGGAAGCTGTCGCTGACAGTGCGCAGCAGGTGGCGATCGTGTGAGACCAGCACCATGGCGCCGCTGTAATCCTGCAGCGCGAGTTCCAGCGCGAAGCGCATTTCCAGGTCAAGGTGATTGGTCGGTTCGTCGAGCAACAGCAGATTCGGCGCCAGATACACCAGCATGGCCAGCACCAGGCGGGCCTTTTCGCCACCGGAGAACGGTGCGACCGGGTCGTCGGCGCGGTCGCCGCCAAAGCCGAAGCCGCCCAGAAAATCGCGCAAGGACTGTTCCGCGGCGCGTGGCGCAAGCTTGCGCAGGTGATCGAGCGGACTCAGCTGTGCATGCAGTTGTTCGAGTTGATGCTGGGCGAAATAACCGACATCCAGATCGGGTGCGGCGAGGCGGCTGCCGTTCTGCGGTTCGATTACACCGGCGAGCAGTTTGATCAGTGTGGATTTGCCGGCACCATTGTGCCCGAGCAGGCCGATGCGGTCGCCCGGCGCCAGACTCAGATCCACACCGGACAGGACGCGCTTGTCGGCGTAACCGGCGGATATCTTCTCCAGTTGCAGCAGTGGATGCGGCAGTTTGGCCGGCGCCGGAAAGTCGAAATGAAACGGTGAGTCGACGTGGGCGGCGGCGATGCGATCCATGCGCGCCAGCGCCTTCATGCGGCTCTGAGCCTGCTTGGCCTTGGTCGCCTTGGCCTTGAAGCGATCGATGAAATGCTGGATGTGCGCGATCTCGCGTTGCTGACGTTCGAACGCGGCCTGCTGCTGGGCCAGCTGTTCCGCGCGGCGGGTCTCGAAGTCGGAATAATTTCCGACATAGAGTTTCACCTGCTCGCGCTCGATATGCAGGATGTTGTTAACCGTGCGATCGAGAAACTCCCGATCATGCGAGATCAGCAGCAGCATGCCGGGATAACGGGTGAGCCAGTCCTCCAGCCAGAGCACGGCATCCAGATCCAGGTGATTGGTCGGTTCGTCGAGCAGCAGCAGATCGGAGCGGCACATCAGTGCCTGGGCGAGATTCAGGCGCATACGCCAGCCGCCGGAGAAGTGTGCCACCGGCAGGCGCTCCTGCTCGGCCTTGAAGCCCAGGCCATGCATCAGGCGCGCGGCGCGACTGGGGGCGCTGTAACCATCGATGGCCTCCAGGTCGGCGTGCAGATGAGCGATGCGCGGCCCGTCCTGAGCCGCCTCGGCGTCGCGCAAGGCCTGCTGCAGGCGCTCCAACTCGGCATCGCCGCGCAGCACATAGTCGAGCGCCGGAATATCGAGCGCCGGTGTCTCCTGGTCAACCTGGGCCAGCGTCCACTGCGGCGGCAGCCGGCAATCGCCGGTATCGGCATGCAGCTCACCCCGTATCAATGCGAACAGGCTGGATTTACCGGTACCGTTGGCGCCGGTCACGCCGACGCGCTGACCGCTGTGCAGGGTCAGGTTGGCGTTGGCGAACAGCAGGCGCGGACCGCGCCGCAGGCTGACATCACGGAGTTCAAGCATGGCGGCGCAGTGTACCAGTGGAAGCCGTATTCCAACAGGAAGCCAAGGTTTGCAATCAGTGGCGAAATGCTCCAGCCTTGGCCGCCTGACACTTAAGTGAACGGATTGATGAACATGACCGCGAACGACGAATCATTCGCCCCGCACAACGACCTGGAACAGCGCATGGTGGCGGCCCAGGAGGGCAGCATCCCCGGTGATGAGTTCATGCAGGAGCTTTTGACTGCCCAGCTTTTCATGCCCGTGCAGGACGAAGCACACAACATCAAGGGTTTTCAGCGTAACGACAAGGCGGTGCCGTTGACGGTGGAAGCCGAGGACGGCGTGCAGGTGCTCATTCTGTTCACCAGTCCCGAACGCGCCAAGCCCTTCCTGGTCGATTTCCCCGGCTTTACCGGAGGAATACTGGCCGAGTTCACCTGGATTCTCGAACGGGTGGGCAGCGGTTACGGTGTCGCCATCAACCCCGGCTGGCCGGTGGGTATCGACATGGCCCCGGATATGATCGAGCAGCTGAAAGGGCACGGCTGAGAAAAGACTTTCCGCGCCTGCGCGTTCACCGATCTTTTCTGTTCGATGGGTGTTGCTGACGCCGCTGCCGCGCCCGCTCGATGGCCCGCGCGAGAATGGTACGCCGCTGGCTGTTGCTGGCATTGCCCCAGCCCATGATTTCCTCGATCGAACGATGGCAGCCGAGACATATATCGTGCTCGTCCAGGCAGCAGTTGCGCACGCAGGGCGAGGCGACGTCGGCAGTCGAGTCGGCGGTCGGCGGTAGATTCGGCATGGCGCGAGGGAATTTCCGAATAAGTCGACTTGGATACTTATGAGCCTAAACGATCCTTTCCAGTACGTCGAACGCGACGATCAACTGCAGGCATTATGTTCCCGCCTGGCGCAGGCCGAGTGGCTGGCCATGGATACGGAGTTCCTGCGCGAGAAGACCTATTATCCTCAACTGTGCCTGATTCAGGTGGCCTCGCCGACCGAGGTCGCCTGTATCGATCCCTTGCCGCTGCAGTCGTTCGCGCCCTTCGTGGATCTGTGCACCAACCCGGCCATCCTCAAGATCTTCCATGCCGCGCGCCAGGATCTCGAGTTGTTCTGGCAGCGCTTCGGTATGCTGCCGTCGCCGCTGTTCGATACTCAGATCGCCGCGCCGCTGCTGGGTTATCCCGAACAGGTGGGTTATGCCACGCTGGTCAAGGAGCGGCTCGGCATCGAGATCGACAAATCCGAGACCCGCACCGACTGGTCACGCCGGCCGCTGACGGCATCCCAACTCGATTACGCCGCCGGCGATGCACGGCATCTCGCCGAGCTGTTTCCCGCCTTTCGTGATGAGCTGCGACAGCACGGTCGTCTGGAATGGCTTGAGGATGACTTTGCGGTTCTGACTGATTCGGCGACCTACGAGAATCCGCCGGCGCAGGCCTGGCGGCGTCTGCGCGGTATTCAGAAACTGCGCGGTCCGGCGCTCGCCTGTGCCCAGGCCCTGGCGGCATGGCGCGAGACGCGGGCGCAACAGGAGGATCGCCCGCGCAAATGGGTGCTGGCGGACGATGTGCTGCTGACACTGGCGCGGTTGCGGATTCAGTCGGTTGCCGACCTGCGGCGGGTGCGCGGTCTGCAGCCCCCGGCCATCGACCGTTACGGCGAGGCGCTGGTGGCGTTGTTGGAGCAGGCGCGACAGCGGACGCCGGAGCCTTTACCCGACAACGATCGCCCGCTTGCGCTGAACGAAGACCAGGAGGCGGCGGTGGACGTTCTGCAGGGCGTGTTACGTCAGCTCGCCGCACGCCAATCCCTGAACCCGGCGGCCGTCGCCTCACGCAAGGATCTGCAGGATCTGGTGCGCGGCGAACGCGCGCATTCACCCTTGCTGCGCGGCTGGCGCCGCGGCCTGGTCGGTGAGCAGTTGCTGAATGTCCTGGAGGGGCGTTGCGGATTGCGCATCGGGCCTGCTGGGCTTGAGGTGGAATGCTGAAGAACACTTTGACGGCAAAGGACGCGAAGTTAAAAAATAAAAAACCCTGCCACGGAAAACACGGAAAGCACAGACAAAACCATTTATTGCTTAGAAATCCATGAGCTCAAGCAGAGGAATCTGCCTTTAGTCAGCATCGTGTTTAACAATAATTTCGTCCGTGTTTTCTGTGTTTTCCGTGGCGGGGTTTTCGTGTTCACCCGCCGAACTCACGTCCGAATGTCATGCCCCTTGTTCAACAGGTACAGACTGAACGTGAACAGGGCGGCGATGAAACCCACGACAATCAGATACGACGACCACAGGCTGATGTCACTGACGCCGAGAATGCCGTAGCGGAAGGCATTCACCATATACAAAATTGGATTGATCAACGAAACCTTCTGCCAGAACTCGGGCAGCATGCTGATGCTATAGAAAATACCGCCCAAATACGTCAGCGGCGTCAGTACGAAAGTCGGAATAATGGAAATGTCGTCGAAGCTCTTGGCAAATACGCCATTGATCAGTCCGGCCAGCGCAAACAGTATCGATGTCAGTATGACAATCGAGATCGCGATCCCGAGCTGATGGATCTGCAGATCGGAAAAAAACAAGGAGGTCAGCGTAACCGCCAGCCCCACTGTCATGCCGCGCGCGACACCGCCGGCCACGAAGCCGCTGACGATGAGATAGTTTGGAATGGGCGATACCAGCATCTCTTCGATGTTGTGCTGAAACTTGGAGCCATAGAACGACGACACAACATTGGCATATGAGTTGGTGATCACCGCCATCATGATGAGTCCCGGTACGATGTAATCCATATAGCGGAATCCGTTCATGTCGCCGATCTGCGAACCGATCAGATTGCCGAAGATGACGAAGTACAGTGCCGTGGTGATGACGGGAGGTAACACGGTCTGGATCCAGATGCGTGCGAAACGCAGGATCTCCCTGATCAGGATGGTTTTGAAAGCGACGAATTTCTCATTCAGTGTCATGCGCTCACCCTGTCACTGCCCTCGGTGCCATCGACCATATGCAGGAACAGCTGTTCGAGGCGGTTGGTCTTGTTGCGCATGCTCAGTACCTCGATGCCCTGGCGCGTCAGGACATCGAACAGCTGATTGATGCTGCATTCCTTGGAGATGTCCGCTTCAAGCGTCGTCTCGTCCAGCAGTTTCAAGCGGTAGTCCGGAATATTCGGGCAGCGCGCCAGCGGCTGTTTCAAGTCCAGTACGAACGTTTCCATATGCAGTTTGTTCAACAGCCGCTTCATGCTGGTGTTCTCGATCAGCTCGCCCTGGTCGATGATGGCGATGTTACGGCACAGGCTTTCCGCCTCTTCCAGATAATGCGTGGTCAGTATGATCGTGGTGCCTTCGGCATTGATGCGACGCATGAACTCCCACATGGACCGGCGTATCTCGATATCCACACCGGCCGTCGGTTCGTCGAGGATAAGCAGGCGTGGCCGGTGAACCAGTGCCCGCGCGATCATCAGCCGGCGCTTCATGCCGCCGGACAGATTGCGCGCCATGCTGCGGCGCTTTTCCCACAAACCCAGTTGTCTGAGATAAAGCTCGGCGCGCTTGAACGCTTCGTGGCGTGGAATGCCGTAGAAACCGGCCTGGTTCACGATTATTTCCTCGACCGGCTCGAACACATTGAAGTTGAATTCCTGTGGCACCAGCCCCAGGCAGCTCTTGGCCTCTGTCAGTTCGGTATCAAGGTCGTGCCCGAAGACCTCCACATTGCCGCCGCTCTTGTTGACCAGCGAAGCGACTATGCCGATGGCGGTGGACTTGCCGGCACCGTTTGGCCCGAGCAGGGCAAAGAAGTCGCCCTCCTGAACATCCAGGTCGATGCCCTTGAGGGCGGTGAAACCGTTCGCGTAGGTCTTGCGGAGGTTGCGTAGTGACAGTGCGGTTGTCATGGTCGTTCGATAACGTTCAACGGCGCAACAGTCTAGCACAGTGCCCGTTGTCCACAGGTTTCCCCCACCGGGGCCAGGATTAATTGCGATGTTCGGCGCAGCTTCGATTGCGTACTGATATCGGGTCAGCTAGATTGAATGCAAGTGTTAAGCGTTCTTTGCCGGGTTTGCCTTAAGCCCCTGGGCCCGTGATCAGCGGGGTCATATCACTCGGACGTGCCATACGATGTCGATCTGGCGCTATATTTTTTTCGGTTGCCTGCTGTGCTTTCAGGCTGCCCAGGCGCGCCCCATCGATGGACTTGTCCTCAGCGTGCCCCCTTACCTCCCGGCCTCCGAACTGGAAGCCCGATTCTCTCCGCTGACGCAATATCTGACGGCTGCGCTGGGAAGGGAAGTGAAATTGCGTATTGCGCAAACTAACCAGCAACAGATCGCATTACTCGGTCGGGGCGTGATTGATCTCGCCTACATCGGACCGGCCAGCTATCTCGAGCTGGTTTACCTGCAGGGTATCCACCCATTGCTGGGCCGGCTGGAAGTGAACGGGAGTCCTCTGTTCAGTGGAACGATCTTTGTCCGCACCGATTCGCAAATACAGGCTCTGGAGGAACTGCGTGACCAGCGGTTCGCATTCGGCGACACACACACCGCCATGGGCTACCTGGTGCCGCGACAATTGTTGGCGCGCGCCGGCGTCTCTTTGAATGATCTTGCGGGTTATCAGTTGCTCGGAGGACAGCCTAACGCCGCTCTGGCTGTGCTGTCCGGCCATTACGCCGCCGGCGCTGCCAAGACCGAGGTCTTCAGTGACTATAAGGCGCGGGGTTTACGCGCAATAGCGACAACGCCACCGGTATCCGAGTATCTGTTCGTTGCCAGGAACAGGCTCGATCCCGCCCTGCTTGAGCACTTGCGTACCCTGTTTCTGGCGCTGCGCGACAGCGAGGCCGGCCGCGCGGCGCTCCAGGCCATACGGCCGGGTGTGACGGGGATTGTGCCGGCGGCCGACAGCGACTACGACAGTCTGCGCTCTCTGCTTGGGCGCGAGTTGTATCGCAACGACAGGGAAATTCGCGATGAGTAAGTTGCTGCAGTTCCGCCAGCGGCAACTCTATTGGGCAACGCTCGCGGCGCTGTTTGTGCTGATCGTCATTGCCGGCGCGCTGCTGATCAATCGCGATTATCGTGAATTGCGTGCCAGCCAGCAGGAGATTGCGGAAAGTGAATTGAGTTTTCTGACGGAGATGGTTTCCCACTCGCTGGCCAACGAGCAGTACCGTCTGGCGGAACTATTGATAGAGCGTTGGGGGGAGAAGCACCCGGACACCATTTATTTGAGCCTGGAAACGCCGGATGGGTATGTGCTGGGACATTATTCCAGTGCGACTCCCGGGCGTGACCGCTATCTCGTCGAGCAGAGGATCGAATATGGATACGATCGCTTTGCGCTGATCAAACTGGAGACCGATTTGCATGCGTCGACCGTCGCGACGCGTCGATTCGCGCTTGAGATTGCCGTCGGGTCTGCGGTGCTGCTGCTGTTGTTCGGTCAGATGCTGTTGCTGTTGGATCGCAGGCGTCAACAGCGCGTCCTGGACATCTGGGCGCACCAGGACGGTTTGACCGGCATCGCCAATCGACGCAGGTTCGAGCGTGTGCTGGAGGTCGAGTGGCGACGTGCACGCCGCAATCAGTCATCCATCGCGTTGATCATGGCCGATCTGGATGCGTTCAAGGATTACAACGACAAACTGGGGCATCTGGCCGGCGATGATTGCCTGCGCAAAGTGGCAACCGCGCTGTCGGAGCAGGTGTCGCGCCCCGCCGACCTGGTTGCGCGCTATGGTGGTGAGGAGTTTGCCGTGATCCTGCCGGATACCGATCTGCAGAGTGCGCAGCATGTCGCTGAGCAGATGCGGCTGGCGGTCGCCAGGCTGGAGATTGCGCACCCCAAGGCACGTGTCGGTGTCAACGTCACGATCAGTCTGGGGGTCGCTGCCATGGTACCGATGGGGGAACAGCCGCCAAATGTGTTGATCGAGTCCGCCGATCGCGTGTTGTATCTGGCCAAGCAGGCAGGGGGGGATCGGTTCGTGAGTACCGCGCCCGATGTCCGGCGGAGTGTGCTGGTCTGACCCGCGGCCGGCGGCAAGAGCGACATCGCATTCACATCAGGCGGTTTAGAATCAGCCCGTAGAAGTCGCTTGCGGTGCCGAAGAAATGCCAGCCGACATGGTTCGAACAGGCGCGGCAGCAGCAGACCTTCCAGGTGCAGCCGGGAAACCAGCTGTGTTCATGCGTGGACGGCTCGAGATCCAGGCTGCCGGGGGCGACACCGAAGCAGCCAATATGGAAGCCGATCCCGGCGGGGTTGCTGAAACGGTGTTCATGCCGGCCAAGCACCGGTAATGCCGCGTCTCCGTAGGTAATCAAGGCGCCGCAGCGGCGGCAGCGCAGTGGCCGGCGAAGATCCGCCGCAGCGTCCCCGCGCGCGGCGGTCGTCTGCGACCGGTCGAAGGCCGGTTCAAGCCAGTTCCGAATCGATTTCCATCCCTGCATACGGGTCCTCGCCATGGCCTTGGGCTGACCGCATAATGGCGGCCAGACCGTCGAAGCTGATAATCCCCGGCCAGGCCCCCTGTTCGAACTATAGCGGGCAGGGATCGCTGGGTGGATACGTTATTCCCGTCAGACCGGCTGGTTGTCTGCTGTTCCGTTCACTGTGTGGAAGATCAGGTGTCAGTCAGCTATTCCAGAAACCCTTTGGTTGATCGCAGTTTGCGTCATTCCGTGCGCGACGGCATCGCCTATTCCGCGATGTCCGGCGGCGGTGAAACCTATTTCTCCGCGTTTGCGTTGTTTCTGAAAGCCAGCGC
>JBFEJM010000076.1:0-8562 GCA_041553175.1 Gammaproteobacteria bacterium
GAACCTCACCCCGAAGCAGATGAAGACCCTGATCACCCGAGCCGGCCCGGGCACGAAGGTGGTGTGCCTGGGCAACATCGCCCAGATCGACACACCCTACCTGACTGAAACAAGTTCCGGCCTGACCTATGTGGTCGATCGTTTCAAACACTGGGAACACAGCGGCCACATCATGCTGCGTCAGGGCGAACGTTCGCGGCTGGCGGATTTCGCGTCGAATAATCTGTGAGAAATTTTTATCGCGAAGACGCGCAACGAAAACATTAGCCACGGAAAACACAGAAAGCACCGACAAGGCGAATATAGAAAAAAATGGCGGTGGTATCGAACATACCCGGCGTAGTTCAACCTTCGCTATTAGGTTCTCCACGTGGCTGTTCAGGTCGGGCGGTAAATTGTGGTCAATATCACTGACAGATCGCCACGGCAGTAATTCTTTGCAGCGATTTAATTGTCCGTGTTTTCCGTGGCCAAGAAGATTTTTGGGTTCCTTTGCGTCCTTCGCGGTTAAAGTTGTCTTTTATACCGCTTCCGCCTCCGCCTCCGCTTCCCGCACGCGCGGCCAGGCCTTGAGCACGGCCTGCACCAGCGTTGCCAGCGGTATCGCGAAGAAGACACCCCAGAACCCCCACAGCCCACCGAACAGAAGCACGGCGACGATAATCGCGATCGGATGCAGATTGACCACCTCCGAGAACAGCAGCGGTACCAGAACATTGCCATCCAGGGCCTGGATAATCAGATAGGCGACCATCAGCCAGGCGAAATCGGCATTCCAGCCCCACTGAAAATAGGCAATGAGCGCGATGGGCAGCGTCACTACCGTGGCCCCGATGTACGGAATGATCACGGACAGACCGACCAGTGTCGCCAGCAGGGCCGCGTACTGCAGCCCCATCATTACGAAGGTCAGGTAGCTCACGCCGCCGACGATGAAGATCTCCCAGGCCTTGCCGCGCACATAGTTGCCGATCTGTCGATCGACGTCCTGCCAGACCGCCGCCGACAACGCCCGATCGCGTGGCAGGTAACCGGTGATCCAGTTCACGATGTGCTGCTTGTCTTTCAAGAAAAAGAACACCAGCATCGGCAGCAGAATCAGATACACCATTACCGTAATGATGCCGACCAGCGATGCAAACGAGGCCGACAGGACACGCTGCCCGAACAATGCGACTTCGGTGCGTATGGCCGTGATGAGCTGTCCGATCTGCTCTTCAGAGACGAAATTCGGGTACTTGTCCGGCAACAGCATCAGGGTTTGATGACCGCGCGCGACCATATCGGGGAACTGCTGAATGAGCTGGGTAAGCTGGTGCGATACGCGCGGCAACAGCCCCAACAGCATAAACAACAGCACCGCGAGGAACACCAGGAACACCAGCGTCACCGCCAGCGTGCGGCGCGCTCCGCGCTTTTCCATGGCCCGGACCAAGCCTTCCAGGAGATAGGCGATGACAACGCTGGCCAGCACCGGTGCCAGCATATTGCCGAGCGTTGCGATGATCACGAAACCCGCAACAAGAAACAGCGCCAGGCTGACGACCTGCGGATTACTGAAATGGCGGCGGAACCACTCGCGGATATTGTCCATAGCCCCGTTCCTAGCCCGAGTGTCCCGCTTTGAGCTCGTCATAGAAACGCCGGAATACGACTTCCAGTTCGTCGATGACCTCGGTCGCATCGCGTCCATGCATGACGTGCTGAGTCACCAGTGCCGAGGTTTCGTTCAGGATCTTGCTTTTGTCCAGCATCGGATAGGTCCGCGCCAGCCGCTTCACCGCCTTGACGACCGATTCGTGCGCAGGGCGTTCAATGGGCTCGGGCTCGGGAATGGCAACCGGCTCAGCCGCCATGGCAAGAGGCCGCGCATCACCGCTGCGGCTGCGCAGAAACTCCGCGAAGGCGATCACATTCGCCTGTTCGGCGGCAGGCAGATCTTTGAACAGGGACAGCAGGTGTTGTTCTGAATTCGACATCGCTCACTCAACCGGAACAGCTCTCGGCGGCCAGCCGCCACGGCCGGCCATTGCCCGTCATACTCAGGGAAGCGCGCGCCAAAGGCAACCGCCGGGACTCAGAGAACCTGGTGCGCCTTGCAGTAGTTCTGGGCGAATTCGAGCAGTTCGTCCATCGCGCGATGACGGAATTTCTGCTTCTGATGGACGAACGAGAAGGGACGTTCCAGATTGGGGTCCAGCGTCAGCGCGACCAGCGTGCCCAGCTGTAGTTCCTTGTGGATGGTCGCGCGCGAAACGATCGACACGCCCATCCCCGCCTCGACCGCACCCTTGACCGCCTCCGGGCTGCCCAATTCCATGCAGATCGACATTTCATTCATGCTCACGTTGGATGCGCTGAAATATTCGGCGATCACCTCGCGTGTGCCCGAGCCCTCTTCGCGGCAGATATAGGGGTACTTGAGCAGCTCTACAACCTTGATACTTTTCTCACTGGCCAGCGGGTGTTTTGTTGGAACGATTGCGACCAGCTGATCCATGCGGCAGACGTCGACCACCAGGTTCTTGTTCAATACCGGCGCCTCGACCACGCCCAGATCGATAACGTTGTTCTCGACCATCGACACGATGCCTTCGGTATTGGATACCTTTAGATGGACATTCACCTCCGGGTATTTATGGCGGAAGTCACCCAACAGCGCCGGCAACATATACTCGGCGATGGTGGTACTGGCACCGATCATGACCACACCGCTGATATCGCCGGTCATTTCCCGCACCGCATTTTCCATTTCCGAATACAGCTCGAAAATCTGATCGGCGTACTCGAATACGCGACGACCGGCCTCGGTCAGGCTGATACGGTTGTGGGTACGGTCGAACAGGCGTGTGTTGAAATGCTCTTCCAGCTGCCGGACCTGAAAGGTCACGGCCGGCTGCGTCATGTGCAGGCTCTCCGCCGCCTTGGTGAAACTGAGCAGACGAGCAACTGTGTGAAAAACCTGGAGTCTGCGATCGGCCATAAACTTCTCTGATTCTGTCGGGTTATGTATTTCTATCGCGCCACGGGCAGGGCCCGCCCGGCACGCCGGCGGCCGCGGACAGGGAGGCTGAACAACTCGACCTGGCCCGAAGCGGCGCTCATCGTACCAGCTTAGGCGCGGAACATAAAATATTCTAATGTGGCTATGCGGGAATCGCGATAAGGGACATCGACCGTGACGACCGGTCAGGCCGGCGGCGTAATCTTGTCCGGCCGACGCCAGTAGGATGCGTAATACAGAACCGGGATGACCAGCAGCGTCAGCACGGTAGAGACCAGTATCCCGAAGATCAGGGAGATCGCCAGGCCGCTGAAAATGGGGTCGTCGAGAATAAACAACGCACCCAACATGGCCGCCAGTCCGGTCAGCACGATCGGCTTGGCGCGCACCGCGCCGGAGCGCAGCACTGCCTGTTCGAACGGAATACCACGCCGCACTTCCTCGTTGATGAAATCAACCAGGAGGATGGAATTGCGCACAATAATCCCGGCCAGGGCGATCATGCCGATCATGGACGTTGCGGTAAACGGGGCCCCGAGCAGCGCGTGACCGGGCATCACCCCGATAAGGGTCAGCGGAATCGGCGCCATGATGACGAGCGGAATCCAATAGGAATGAAACTGGGCCACCACCAGCAGGTAGATCAGAATCAGTCCGACCGAGTAGGCGATGCCCATGTCGCGGAAGGTTTCAAAGGTGACTTGCCATTCACCATCCCATTTGATGGCGTACTGGTAGGGATTCTCCGGCTGGTCGACAAAGAACTGCTGCAACTCGGCGCGATCATCGACACGGAACTCCGCGAGCTGCCCGACAATGTCGAACATGCCATACAACGGGCTGTCGAGATGGCCCGCCATATCGCCGGTCACCAGCACCATCGGCAGCAGATCCTTGTGGTAGATCGCGTGTTCACGTTGTGAGGTTTCGACGTTGACGACATCCGCCAAAGCAATCAGATGGCCGTCGGCGCCGGGCAGACGAAGCGCCAGGGCACGTTCCAGACGATCCTTGTCCGCAACTGGAAACTCCAGGCGCACCGGGGTTGGATACTTCTCTCCTCCCGCATGCAGATAGGTGACGTCTTCGCCTTTCAGCACCGTGGTCACTGCATCGACAACCGCTGCCTGAGAGACTCCCAACCGCGCCGCCCGCGCGCGATCCACGTGCAGGCGCAGCAGCGGCCCCGGCGCCTCGATACTGTCATCGACATCGACGATGTCGGTGGTTTGTGCAAACAGGTCGCGCAGTTTCCTGGCAACCTCGATCTGCCCGGCATAGTCCGGGCCGTAGACCTCAGCCACCAGCGGTGACAGGACCGGCGGACCGGGCGGCACCTCCACAATCTTGACGTTGGCGTCGAAGCGCGCACCGATCTCCTGCAGAGGTGCGCGGATCGCACGGGCAATATCATGGCTTTTGCGCTCACGATCCGCCTTGTTCAGCAGATTGATCTGAATGTCGGCGACGTTCGCACCCTCGCGCAAATAGTACTGCCGCACCAGTCCGTTGAAATTGATAGGCGCCGCTCCACCGACGTAGATCTGGTAGTCCGTGACTTCAGGTACCTGCTGCAGATAGGCACCCAGTTCGGCCGTCACCCGTGCCGTTTTCTCCAACGCCGTGCCTTCCGGCATATCGACGATGACCTGAAATTCGGATTTGTTGTCAAAGGGCAGCATCTTGAGCACCACCCACTTGGCCCCGGCCAAACCCAACGACAGTATGATCAGCAGCAGAATAACCAGCAGCAGCGAGCGACGCCGCGCACCACCCTTCACTCCACCCAGAAAAGGACCGATCAGGCGCTGCGCGTAAAGCATGAGACGCGGCGACACGCCTTCACCCTCGTGTTGGTGGACGGGTTGGTTCTTGATCAGCTGATAGGTCAGCCAGGGCGTCACCACGAACGCCACCGCCAGCGAGATCAGCATACCGATACTGGCGTTGATCGGGATCGGGCTCATGTAGGGCCCCATCAGGCCGGTCACAAACGCCATCGGCAGTAACGCTGCGATGACCGTGAACGTGGCGAGTATGGTGGGACCGCCGACCTCGTCGACCGCCAACGGAATCGCTTCAGCCAGACCGCGTTTGCCCATCTGCATATGTCGGTGGATGTTCTCGACCACGACAATGGCATCATCGACCAGGATACCGATGGAGAAAATCAGCGCGAACAGCGACACCCGGTTGAGCGTGAAGCCCCAGGCCCAGGATGCGAACAGAGTGATGGCCAGCGTGATAATCACCGCCGTGCCGACAATGACGGCCTCGCGCCAGCCGAGCGCGACCAACACCAGCAGAACGACCAATGCCGTTGCGAATGCCAGTTTGGCGATCAGCGTCTGCGCCTTGTCATTTGCGGTCTCACCGTAGTTGCGCGTAATGGTCATCTCCACCCCTTCGGGGATGAAAATCCCGCGCAGCTGTCCCAGCCGCGCGATAACCTGGTCGGCAATGGCCACGGCATTCGTTCCGGGTTTCTTGCCTATCGCCAGGGTCACGGCGGGATGTTCGCCGCGTACCTCGATACCCTTGGCCGCAGCCGCCGGACCCGCCCCGAACCAGACGAAGCGCTCCGGATAATCCGCGCCATAGCGCACCTCCGCCACATCACGCAGGTAGACGGGGTGTCCTTCGCGCACGCCGACGACCAGATCGCCGACTTCTTCGGCATTGCTCAGGAAATCGCCACTGCGGACGAGAATCTCCGTGTTACCCACGACCAGCGCACCGCTGTCCTGCACTTGATTCGATTGCGTCAGCGCGGTGCGCAAGGCGTCCAGCGTCACACCCGTGCCCGCCATCCGCGCTGCATCCAACAGGACATGCACAACCCGATCCGGCCCCCCCATGGTATAGATCTCCCGCGTTCCCGGTACCCGCTTGAGTTCCGCCTCGATGGCGTGCGCGACCTGCTGCAGCTCGAGCGCACCCCGCTGCGGATCGGCCGTCCACAGGGTCACTGCGACAATCGGCACATCGTCGATACCCTTGGGTTTGATGATGGGCGGCAAGGTTCCCAGACCGGGTGGCAGCCAATCCTGGTTGGAGAAGACGGCGTTATACAGGCGTACGATCGCCTGCGTGCGCTCCTCGCCGACTTCGTACTCGACAGTGAGCACGGCCATTCCCGGCCGCGATACCGAGTAGATATGCTTGACCCCTTCGATCTCGGACAGCACCTGTTCCGCCGGTGTCGTGACCAGGCGTTCCACCTTTGCCGCTTCGGCGCCGGGAAAGGGAATGAACACATTGGCGAAGGTCACATCGATCTGCGGCTCTTCCTCGCGCGGGGTAACCGCAATCGCGAACAGCCCCAGCAGGAATCCAACCAGTGCCAGCAGCGGTGTGATCTGGGTGTGCAGGAATTTCTGTGCGATGGCACCGGAAATACCGAGGCGTTGGCTCATGGCGCGGATTCCATCGCCTGGCGCTTCAACCGGACCGAGGCCTCGATGGGATTCCGCGCCACCCGCTCACCGGGCTCGAGTCCGGCCAACACCTCAAGCCGGCCATCGTCCGTGCGCTGTCCGGGGCGGATCTGGCGGAAGCTCACCACGCCGTCGCTATCGACGACATAGACCGCAGACACCTCACTGCGTTGCACCAGGGCCTGCTGCGGAATCAACAGTGCATCGCGCTTACCCAGCTCGAAACCGACTTTGACCAGCATCCCCGGATACAACCCATGGTCACCCGCAGGCAAATCGAGACGCACCCGGAAACTGTGGGTGGCCGGATCGGCATACGGTGAGACAGTCACGGACTCGCTGGCGACGGTGGTTGCGTCGCTGCGCACCACTCCGCCGGACAACGCACGCACCGCGCCTATATAGCGTTGCGGAACCACGGTCACGGCGCGCAGATGCTCCAACGAAAGACCCGTCATCAACGCCTGCCCGGGATTTGCGCTTTCGCCGACTTCGATGTGACGCTCAACCACAATACCGCTGTAGGGTGCCTTGACCACTGTGTGTTCAAACTGTTCAGTCGCCTCGGCCAGACGGGCATCCGCACTCTCCAGCCGGGCTTTGGCCGCCTTAAGTTCGGCTTCGGCTTTGTCCATGGCCGCTTTTGCGACAAGTTTCTTGGCATAGATACCGGCAATCCGTGCACGTTCGTTCTGCGCCTCGCGCAGCCGCGCCGACGCCTCTTCGCGACCGGCCTGCGCCTGCTGCAGGCGCGCCTCCTGTTCGGTGGCGCGAAAACGCAACAGCACCGCACCACGTTCGACATAGTCATCGACATCGAACAGGACTTCGACGATGCGCCCGGAAGTCTGCGCCGAAAGAGTCGCGCGATTGACGGCCTCCACTTCGCCTTCGAACTCCTGCATTAATGGAAGCTGTTCAATTGCCGCGTACTGAAAATCGAGCTCCGCCGCCGGCGCAGCCGTCCACCACAGCAGAATCGCAAAACCCATCCGGACGCGGCGCATACCCATTGACATTCTCCGTTGCCAAATATCGTGAACGAGACAAACTCGTTCCCTGAATATATGAGTAACGCAGTTTTTTGCAAGCGACAAAGTAAAGACCCGCCGGGCGGCGGGTCTGCAGGTGGGTCTGGAAACTACTGTGTAAACTATATACGGAACCGCGTCATCAGCCCCTGCAGTTGCGAGGACAACCGTGCCAGTTCATCACTGGCACTGGCGGTCTGCTGGGCGCCGGCCGCCGTCTGATCGGCGACATGCTGGATATTGCTGACGTTGGAATTGATCTCGGCCGCCACCGCGCTCTGTTCTTCGGCAGCACTCGCGATCTGCGTATTCATGTCATTGATCTGTGAAATGGAGCCGGCGATCTCCGCCAGCGACTCAGCCGCCTTTTCAACCTGATCCGAGCTGGATTTCGCCATGCCGCGGGCCTCGTTCATGACCTTCACCGCGTCACCCGCGCCCACCTGCAGACGTTCGATCATCTGCTGAATTTCCTGGGTCGACTGCTGCGTGCGGCTGGCCAGTGTACGCACCTCGTCGGCAACCACCGCGAATCCGCGCCCCTGCTCGCCGGCACGTGCCGCCTCGATGGCCGCATTGAGTGCCAGCAGATTCGTCTGCTCCGCGATACCGCGGATCACGTCCAACACCATGCCGATGTTTTCCGATTCGTTCTCCAGCTTCTGGATGACACCGGCGGCCCGCTCCATTTCGCTGACCAGATGATCAATACCACCCAGCGCCTCGGTGGCAACCAATGCGCCGCCCTTGGCATCCTTGTCCGCCTGCTGCGCCGACTGCGCGGCCAGCGCGGCATTGTGCGCCACTTCCTGTACCGTTGCCGTCATCTCGTTCATGGCGGTCGCAACGTGCTCGATCTCGCCCTGCTGGTGCTGAACACCGCGACTCGCTTCATCGGTGATCGCGGACATCTCTTCTGCAGCTGATGCCAGCTGGGTCGTCGCACCGCTGATCTCGCCAATCACATTACGCAGGTTTTCCGCCATGCGATTGAAACTCGATACTATCTCGCCGATCAGGTCATCACTTTCCATGCTGCAGTGGTGAGAGACATCGTTCTGGCTGATGGCATTGGCCACTTCCGAGATGC
>JBFEJM010000077.1:0-8553 GCA_041553175.1 Gammaproteobacteria bacterium
CTGTTATCGCGATTGTCACCCATCATGAAGTAATGCCCGGGCGGAATCACCCATTCACCTTCGCGTCCGCTGGCGCCCGGCCCGGTCAGAATACTGTGATGGACCCCGGCCAGATTCTCCTCGCGCAGCTCGGCGCCGGAACTGGAGACGCCGGACCCGACCCCGATATAACTGCCCTGCAGACTCTGTTCCATAGCCACTTCATTGATATATAGGATTTTGTTGTGGTAGGCAACTCGATCGCCCGGCATACCCACCAGTCGCGTGATGAAATCTACCCACGGATCCTGCGGATAGCGGAAGACCACGACATCGCCCCGCTGCGGCTCACCGATTTCGAGGATCTTGGTGTTGGCCACCGGCAGCCGCAAACCATAGGCGAACTTGTTAACCAGAATGAAATCACCGACCAGCAGCGTCGGCATCATCGAACCGGATGGGATTCGGAACGGTTCGGCCACAAAGGAACGCAGAATGAGTACGATGAAGATAACCGGGAAGAACGCCTTGGCGTATTCGACCACGACCGGATCTTTCTGCGCGTCACCCATTCGGGCGCGGCGTTTGGCTGCCCAGAACAAGGCATCCAGCGCCCAGATCAGGCCGGTAATCAGACTGGCCAGCACCAGTATCAGCGGAAAATCAAAGTTCATGTTGTTTCCTTTCTTATCAGGGGTCGGGGGTCGGCGCTTGGAGGGCGGGGGAAAACCGGCACAACTCCACCGTTTCTTCGCTGATCTTCGAACGCCGACTCCTTCTCACTATTTTTTTCCCACCTGCAGCACGGCCAGGAATGCCGATTGCGGTATTTCCACCTTACCGAACTGCTTCATGCGTTTCTTGCCTTCTTTCTGCTTCTCCAGCAGTTTGCGCTTGCGGCTGATATCGCCGCCGTAGCACTTGGCGGTTACGTTCTTGCGCAGCGCCTTGACCGTGGTGCGCGCGATGATATGCGCGCCGATCGCCGCCTGGATGGCAACATCGTACATCTGCCGCGGAATCAGCTCCTTCATCTTCTCGGCAACCTCGCGACCGCGATACTCGGACTGATCGCGGTGCACGATGATCGCCAGCGCATCCACTTTCTCGTTGTTGATGAGGATGTCCAACTTGACCAGCGGGGCGTTCTGGAAGCGCAGGAAATGGTATTCGAAAGAGGCATAACCGCGACTGACCGATTTCAGCCGATCGAAGAAATCCAGCACCACTTCGGCCAGCGGCATTTCGAAACTGACCGACACCTGATTGCCCAGATACTGCAGATTCTTCTGCACGCCGCGCTTCTCGATGCACAGGGTCATGACCGCACCCAGATAATCCTGCGGCACCAGAATATTGGCCAGGATGATCGGTTCGCGGATTTCGTCGATGTAGTTGACCGGCGGCAGACTCGACGGATTATCGATGTCGATGACCTCGCCCTTGCTGGTGAGCACCTGATACACCACGGTCGGCGCGGTGGTGATCAGATCCATGTCGTATTCGCGTTCCAGCCGCTCCTGGACAATCTCCATGTGCAGCATGCCAAGGAAACCGCAGCGGAAACCGAAGCCCAGTGCCGATGAGGTCTCCGGCTCGAAGTGGAGCGACGCGTCATTCAGACGCAGTTTCTGCAGCGCCTCGCGCAGATCCTCATAGGCGTCCGATACGACCGGGAACAGACCGGCGAACACGCGCGGCTGCACTTTCTGGAACCCCGGCAGCGGCTTGGTCGCCGGCCGGTCGGCCAGCGTCAGCGTATCGCCGACCGGTGCACCGTCGATCTCCTTGATGCCGGCGATCACATAGCCGACATCGCCGGCATGCAGCAGCGGCATATCCAGTCGCTTGGGCGTGAAGATGCCGACGTTATCGACCAGGTAGGTGCGGCCGGACGACATGATGCGCATCTTCTGGCCGGCCTTGAGTGTGCCCTGCATCACGCGGACCAGCGAAATCACGCCAACATAATTATCGAACCAGGAATCGATGATCAGCGCCTGCAGCGGTTCATCGCGATCGCCCTGCGGCGGCGGTACGCGCGCGACCAGCGCCTCGAGAACGTCCTCCACACCGATGCCGGTCTTGGCGCTCGCGCGCACGGCATCGTGCGCCTCGATGCCGATAATCTCCTCGATTTCGTTAATGACCTTGTCGGGGTCGGCCGCCGGCAGGTCGATCTTGTTCAGGACCGGTACGACTTCCAGGCCCTGCTCAATGGCGGTATAGCAATTGGCGACGCTCTGCGCTTCCACGCCCTGCGCGGCATCGACCACCAGCAGCGCGCCCTCGCAGGCGGCCAGTGAACGCGACACTTCGTAGGAAAAGTCGACATGGCCCGGGGTATCGATGAAGTTCAGCCGGTAGGTCTGTCCATCCCGCGCCGTGTAATCCAGCGACACGCTCTGCGCCTTGATGGTGATGCCGCGCTCGCGTTCCAGATCCATGGAATCGAGCACCTGAGCCGCCATTTCGCGTTCGGTGAGACCACCACAGACCTGAATGAAGCGATCGGCCATGGTCGATTTGCCATGATCGATATGGGCAATGATGGAGAAGTTGCGAATGTGCCGCATGTCAGCCATGACTGCACTCCTTCACCCTGCACGTCCGCAGATGCACATTCTGATCGACAACCGACATAGCTACCTGCATGAATTGTTAAGTGTTCGCACGACAGCCAGCGCCGCAGGCCGGATGGAATGTGCGGGGTTGTCCTTGAGCACGGGGATATCGGCGAGTTCCAGCAGGCTGTTAAGGCCGCAGATTATACACATTCAATCTACGTCCAGATAGCGGCGCAATTGCTCCAAATCGAGAAAATACCGGGATATTTCCCGGTCACCGGCGAGCAGGAGCGGGACCTTCTCACCGTGCGCCCGGCGCCAGGCCGGGTCGCTGTCGACATCGCGTATATCGAGTTCGAACGCCCAATTCCGGCGCAGGCGCTCGAGTTCAAGCTCGAAATCTTCACAGAGGTGGCAGCCTTGCCGGCTGTAGAGCGTCAGCTTCGCTGCCATGGGACCGGGCCGTGAGGCGGGGGCGGCCGGGCCGCCCCGGCATCCTTATTTCTTCTCAGGCATCTTGATGGCGAGGAAGGTGGGACCGCCACGGCGCTGCACCAGTACCGGCACCGCTGCACCTTCAGGTGCATCGTCGACCAGTGAGCGGAAGTGCTCGGCACTCTTCACCCGAACACTGTTGAACATCACGATCACGTCGCCACTGCGAATACCCGCCTTGGCCGCGGCGCCGCTGCCGAGCTCGCCGACCAGCGCACCACCTTCACCCAGTTCCATCTGCTCACGCAGCTCTTTCGGCACATCGCTGACGCCCAGCCCGAGTCGTCCGCTGCTGGTGACATTCGGACCGACCGTCGCAACCACTTCCTTGTCTTCGTCCTTGAGCTCACCCAGCGCCATGGTCAGCATGCGCTGCTTGCCGTTGCGCAGCACTTTGACCTGAACCTCTTTGCCGACCGGCGTACTGCCGACGATCGGCGGCAGGTTGGCGGAGTTGATCACTTCGCGCCCGTTGAATTCGAGAATGATGTCGCCCACCTCGACCTTGCCCTTGGCCGCCGGGCTGTCCGGCAGGACCTTGGAGACCAATGCACCCATGGGCTTCTTCATGCCGAACGACTCGGCCAGTTCACGCGTCACATCCTGAATCAGCACGCCCAGCCAGCCGCGCGACACGTGGCCGGTGGTCTTGAGCTGCTCGGCCACATTCATCGCGACCTCGATGGGAATGGCGAAGGACAGCCCCATGTAACCACCGGTGCGGCTGAAGATCTGCGAGTTGACGCCAATCACCTCGCCGTCCATGTTGAACAACGGGCCACCCGAGTTGCCGGGGTTGATCGCCACGTCGGTCTGACTGAAGGGCACATAGTTCTCGCGTGGCAGGGCCCGGCCCTTGGCACTCACGATACCGGCGGTCGCGGTGCGCTCGAAGCCGAACGGCGAACCGATCGCCAGCACCCATTCACCCACTTTCAATTGTTCCGACTTGCCGAGACGGGCCGCCGGCAGATTCTCCGCCTCGATTTTCAGCAGCGCGATGTCACTGCGCTCATCCGTACCCACCACCGAAGCGACCAGTTCCCGATGGTCGGACAGACGCACGATAATCTCTTCGGCATCGCTGACGACATGGTTGTTGGTCAGGATATAACCGTCAGCCGAAATGATCACACCGGAGCCAAGCGACTTGGCGTCCCGCTCCGGCATCTGACCGTTTTCGCCACCTTCGCCAAAGAAGTGTTTGAACAGATCGTTGAAGGGGCTGTCTTCCGGCAGGTCGGGGATCTGCATGCCATGCGGAAGCTGGCCAATGCCCTGCTTCACTTTGGTGGTCGTGCTGATGTTCACCACCACCGGGCTGTTGTTCTCAACCAGCTCACTGAAATCCGGCAGCGACCGGGCCTGAACCTGTGCCGTCAGTGCCATTGTCAGTAGCAGCACACCGAACGAACCGCCGAGCTGACGGATGAAATTGAGTTTCATGACTTCTCCCACGTGGGTAGTACCCATCCAGATATCAATGTTGGTGTCAGCCCGGCAAGCGCCGCAAAACAACCGGCTGATAGCGGCTGTCGCCGCGAATACGCTGACTGAACACCTTGAGCCACCACAAGCCGCCGAGCAGACCCAGCAGACCCAATGCAAGACTCAGGCCTTCACCCTGCAGCAGCAGGCGTGCCGACAGCAGACTGCCGACGATCCCGCCGCCCAGCAATGCCAGCAAGGGCACTGCATATACGGCCAGAGAACCGCGCACCAGCGCCGCCTCCTGAATTCCGACCACGACCCGATCACCGATTTGAGCGCCATTGCGGTTCAGTGCGCGCACCCGGGTCCGGCGCGTACCCAGCACCTTGGCCAGGGTTGCCGTGCCGCAGGCCTTGTTCGCGGCACAACCGCCGCAGGTGGATTGCCGCTGGGTCTCGACCCAGACGAACTCGCCCTCGGCGGCAACGACCTGTGCGTTTTCTTCAATCATGCGGCATCCATCCTAGCAGGACCTCAGGGTCGGCGCTGCACCGACTTGCCGATCTGCTCCACGGTGCTGCGGGGCACCTCGCCCACCACCGTGATCTGATGATCGCCCAGCCGGACCCCCAGCGCGTTTACCGCACCCATGCGGGAGCTTCCGGCCAATCCGGCCTTGTCCGGGTTGGCTGGCTCGATATAGATCGAAACCGTGGCCAAGCCGTCACTGTAAACCATGTGTTCCACCTCGGCCGCATCGGATGGCATGGCATGGCGGTTATGGTGGGTCAGCATGAACCCGCCCGGCAACCAGCCCACCTGCCATCCCGCCGGCCCGGCCGGAGCGGTCTTGACCGGTGTTTTCTCCTGGTGGCCGAACCAGGTGTAGTCTTCGCCGGTCAGCATGGGCTTGAGTTCGGCGGTATCCAGCTCGTCCAGCACCTGCAGCTCGGTGAACATCATCTGTTCGATCGGCGTACCGTCGGCGTCGACCAGATCGGAGCGCAGCAGCAGACTGCTGTCGCGCTCGAGCCACAAGCGGTAGCCGTAGCGGTAGTGGTCGCGCGGCTTGATCACCACGATTCGACTGGGCAGGCCGGACACACGGTCTTCACCCATGGCGAGAAATTCATAATTGTCATCGAGGTCGGCAAGATCGCGTGGCAATGCCGCCGGAAAGGGTTTGCGTGGAATGCTTCGGTCGACCATGACCGCTTTGCTTTTCGGCAGTATGCAGGTCACCCGTTCCTGGTCGCGGATCACCTCGCGCGCCTCACCGGTCAGCGCCACCAGCCGTTCCTGTTCGGCGCCGTCGACCACGCCATGAATGACCCGCATGGCCTCCAACTGGCCGTTATGCAGATAAACGAAGGTACCGCGGTAATTCAGCCCCTGCGCGGCCTGCGACATCTGCTGCAGCCAGTCGCGGACATCGTCGGAGGCGGCGGCCTGCGCTGCCTGCACCAGCAGCGCCACCGCGATCAGCCAGTGCAATCGCTGCTTACTCCTGGTCATAACCGACAATGCGGACATAGGGCGGCATACCGGCGATACCGCCGCTGGCGGCGTACTCATTATGATTCACGAGGTACTCGTTGAGGCGATTGCCGACCTGCGGGGTCGCCACGTCCCAGTTGGTTCCCTGCACCCGCTTGTAGGCCTCCGGTCCGGGCATGGCGGGGGCATTGGTGGCAACCTGGACGGCGCCGGTTTCGGGTGTGCGGGTCTGCTGCACGGCCACGACCGCAACCACGGCCACCGACGCCGCCACCGCAAGCCCGGCCAACGGTTTGAACAGACGACCCAGCGCGGACGACCGTACCGCACCCTGATAGGCCGGCGCCGATTCCAGTTCCGCCATGACCCGACCGGCCAGGCCGAGGTCGACCTGTGCCGGCAAACCCTTGTGCAGTGCGTCGCGTATCAGGTGGTAGCGTCCCCACTGGGCCCGCAGCGCCGGATCGCGCGCCAGCCGCTGCAACAGAAGCTCGCGTTCGGCGGCGGGGAGTTCACCGTCAAGAAAGGCCGATATCTGTTCTCTGATCTGCTCGCTCATAATCTGAACCTCGTGCGCAAGCGCTTAATCCAATAGTGGCTTCAGCCGTGTTTCGATCGCATCGCGGGCGCGGAATATCCGCGACCGTACGGTACCTATGGGGCAATCCATCGCCTGGGCGATCTCCTCATAGCTCAAACCCTCCAGTTCCCGCAGGGTGATAGCCGTGCGTAATTCGTCGGGCAGGGCCTCAATCGCGGCCGCGATGGTCTGCTCGATTTCCTCGCTCAAAACCATGTGCTCTGGGGTAGCGTATTCCTTCAGACCCGTGTCACCACTGAATTGTTCCGCATCCTGGGCATCAATATCATCAGTCGGGGGGCGCCGGCTCATGGATACCAGGTGGTTTTTGGCCGAATTGGTCGCGATCCGGTAAAGCCAGGTGTAAAAGGCGCTGTCACCACGGAATGACGGCAGGGCGCGGTAGGCCTTGATAAAGGCCTCCTGAGCGATGTCCTGCGCCTCAGAGGGATCATGCACGTAGCGCGTAACCAACTGAACGATCTTGTTCTGATAGCGGAGTACCAGGAGATCGAAGGCGCTCTTGTCCCCGCGTTGCACCCGCTCGACCAATACCTGATCGGAACTCTGTTCGCTCATCCAACTCCCCAACTCATGCCCCACCCCCGCGGCCCCGTAGCCTAGACCGCCAGTCAGCCCAAAGAGTTCGCCAGATTGAAGACTTTAGGGTAACTTATGGAAAATCAAGGCCCCTGCACAACCATGCGGGGTATCACGCTGGGCGCAACCATAGCGATATTCCCACCCCCTCACAAGCATGACAGACACAATAGCAAGCGATGTACTGGTGATCGGGAGCGGGGCGGCGGGCCTGCGGCTTGCGCTCGAGCTGGCCGACCACTGTCAGGTAGCGGTGCTGGCCAAGGGACCAATCACCGAGGGCAGCAGCTATTACGCCCAGGGCGGCGTCTCGGCGGTGATGGACCCGGACGACAGTGTGGATTCACACGTCCAGGACACGCTCGAGGCCGGTGCCGGCCTCTGTCATGTCGACGCGGTGCGGTTTACCGTCGAGCACGGACCGGATGCGGTGCGCTGGCTGATCGACCACGGCGTGCCCTTCACCCGCGAACATGAACAGCTGCACCTCACCCGCGAGGGCGGTCACAGCCACCGCCGCGTGATCCACGCCGCCGATGCCACCGGGCACGCCATCGAGACATCGCTGGTAGGGGCGGCCCGCGCGCATTCGAACATCGCCCTGTATGAAAACCATATCGCGATCGACCTCATCACCAGCGCCAAGCTCGGTCTGCCCGGTGCCAATCGCAGCGTCGGTGCCTATGTGCTGGATCGCGGACAGGACAAGGTCGACGTCTACAGTGCCCGCTTCGTGGTGCTCGCCACCGGCGGCGCCAGCAAGGTCTATCTCTACACCAGCAACCCCGACACCGCCAGCGGCGACGGCATCGCCATGGCCTGGCGCGCCGGCTGCCGCATCGCGAACATGGAGTTCAACCAGTTCCATCCGACCTGCCTGTATCACCCGCATGCCAAATCGTTCCTGATCACCGAGGCCGTGCGCGGTGAAGGCGGCCGGTTGCTGCTGCCCAGCGGCGAGCGCTTCATGGAGCGCTTTGATCCGCGCGCGGAACTCGCACCGCGCGATATCGTCGCCCGTGCCATCGACCATGAAATGAAACGGCTCGGTGCCGAGTGCATTTATCTGGATATCAGCCACAAGCCGGCCGAGTTCATCAAGGAACATTTCCCGACGGTCTACGCACGCTGCCTGGAGTTCGGTTACGACATGACTCGGCAACCGATCCCGGTAGTGCCGGCCGCGCATTACACCTGCGGCGGCGTCATGACCGACACACACGGCCGCACCGATATCGACGGTCTCTACGCCATCGGCGAGACTGCACACACCGGGCTGCACGGCGCCAATCGCATGGCCAGCAATTCACTGCTGGAATGTCTGGTGTACGCGCAATCGGCCGGCGAGGACATCATCGCGCAACTCCAGCGCGTGGAATCCCCGCCCGCGCTGCCGCCCTGGGA
>JBFEJM010000078.1:0-8469 GCA_041553175.1 Gammaproteobacteria bacterium
ATTGTCCTCGGGAAGGGAGGGTATACCGGCCACTTGGTCACGAAGTTGCCGGCTTGGTTCCGACCCCGCGGAGTGCCGGTAAATCGAATTAAGCATTTGTTCGTTATGGCCGATAGACAGCGGTAGAGTTTACGGGCGGATCCTTGGTGCTAAAGGATTGATTTAACGGATTTCTCAGCGGTTGAGCCGGTATGGGCGCGGCACCTAAAATCATCGACAAAAAGATTCTCCAGGGCCTCGTACCCTTCAATGCACTGTCGCCGGTGCATTTCAACGAGGTAGCGCAAAAGACTGCGGTTGAAGAACTGCGGGCGGGTCGCGTGTTGTTCAATGAAGGCGACCGCGATAACCAGTCCGTTTACTTGATCGAGGGCGAGGTCACGCTGCTGGATGGCAAGAAGGTCGTCGGCTCCGTTGTCGGCGGCAGTGATGCGGCCCGCCATCCGCTGGCTCAGCAGCAGCCGCGCCAAGTCGGTGCGCGGGCCAAGACCAATATTGTCATCGCGCGGGTCGATTCCAGTCTGCTCGACATCATGCTGACCTGGGACCAGTCGTCCGGATACGAAGTTGCCGAAATCGACGACAACGAAGACGACGACTGGATGACCCGTATCCTGCAGTCGCAGGCCTTCCTGAAACTGCCCCCTTCCAATATCCAGCGTCTCCTGATGAGCGTGGAATCCATATCCGTCAGTGCGGGCAACACCGTCATCAAGCAGGGCGGCGAGGGCGACTACTTCTATATCATCAAGAACGGCCGTTGCATGGTCACTCGTAAACCGTCGGCTAATGCCAAAGAGGTGAAGCTCGCCGAACTCGGCAATGGTGATGCCTTCGGTGAAGACGCCCTGGTTTCGGACGCGAAGCGCAATGCCACCGTCACCATGATGACGGATGGCGTCCTTATGCGTCTGGCCAAAAAGGATTTTATCGAGCTTCTGAAAGAACCGCTTCTGAACAAGGTCAATTACGCAGAGGCGGAAAAGCTGGTTGAAAAGGGTGCGAAACTGCTGGATGTGCGGTTGCCGGGTGAGTTCGAAAACATTCATATTGTCGACAGCCATAACATTCCGCTGTCCGCCTTGCGCCTGGAGGCTTCGACGCTCGAATCCGACACGAAATACATCGTTTGCTGTGATACCGGGCGCCGCAGTGCGAGCGCCGCCTTCGTGCTCAGTCAGCGTGGATTCGAAGTGTTTGTGCTCGATGAGGGTTTCGGCAGTGTGCCGCCTGAGGCACTGGTGGGTGATTCCGCCAGTGGCGCTTCGGTTCCACCGGTTGAGGAAACTTCCGCCGACGTCGTCGAACTCAAACCGCAGCGCGAAGCCAAGGCCGATGCTGAGCCCGTTATGGCGGCAGCGGTCGAAACGGCTGCTGCCGGCGCTCTGGAGCAGGAACTTGCAGGTTTACTGGCAGAATTGGCCGCGGCGAACACTGCCCGTGAACAGGCGGAGGCGCGTCAAAGCGACCTGCAGGAAGAGCTTGAACGGGTCCGTGACGAGATTCGCGAGCAGATGCAGGAGTTCGAGCAGAGCCTGAGCGGTTTACGTAAGGAAAATACAGAATATCTGGCCGAATTGCAGCGGCTGAAAACCGACTCTGATCTGCAGCAGCAGAGCGACGCCGTCGCTCGCGAGCAGGCCGAAGCACTGGAGAAGGAGTTCGAACAGTTCCGCGCTGAGGAACACAAGCTGCGCAGCGAAGTGAAGACCCTTCAGACCGAAAAATCAAAGTTGGAGTCCGAGCTGGAGCGTGGGGTCCAACTGCGGGTCTCGGCTGATGCCGAGATCACGGAGCTCAAAGCTCGGATCGGAGAACTGGAACCCCTGGCCGATCAGCTCAAGGCCAGCGCGAATCGGGTAACCGACCTGGAAAGCAAGTTGCAGGATGCGGTTCAATCGGGTGCGCAGGTGGAATCCGAGGTCAGCGATCAGCTGAAGGACCTGCGCGCACAGCTGGAAACGGCGGTCGGCGCCCGCGCGGATCTCGAACAGCGTTTGAGTGTGGCTGAAGAGGCCGCAGCGAACGAGCGTCAGGCCGCTGCCGATCAGCAACGGGCGGCGGGCGCGCTGCAGGAAAGGCTTGCTGCGCTGGAAGGCGAGCTGCGGGCGGCACAGGATGCAAGCCTGGCCCAACAGACCAGACTCGCCGAACTCGAGGCCGCCCACAAGGCCGCGCAGGGCAATGAAGATGGCTTGCAACGTGCGCTGGATGAAAAGGTTGCCGAGCTGCAAGTGGCGGCGCAGCAGCGCGATGAGGTCAAGCGTGCACTGGATGACGCCACTGCCCAGATACAGGCGCTCAGCGCCGACAGCAGCGAGCAGGTGAATGAACTGCAAGCCGCCCTTGAAGCTGCGCACAAAGATACCGAATCGCTTGCCACCGAACGTGACCGCCTGCGGGAGCAGAACGAACAGCGCGCAGCGGAGCTGGAATCGATCCGCGCGCGGGTCGATGAACTCGAACAGTCCGAACAGTCCTTGGCCGAGGCGCAGCGCGCGCTAGATGAGGGGCGGGCCGGTCTGCAGTCCGAGCTCGATGAGGCACAGACCAAGTTGCTGGACGCGAGCGAGGAACTCACGCGGTTACAGCAGGCGCTGGACGATGCAAACGCGATTGCCGACCGGGAAGGGCAAGAAAAACAGGGGGCTTTGCTCGCCCTCGAGCAGGAACGTGATGCCTTGCAGGCGCAGCTCGCCGCCGTGCAGTCACAGCTGGCTGAGGGAGATTCCGCCCGGCAAACGGTGGAGGCCCAGCTGAATGATCAGCTGGCAACGCTTGAGGCCCGCACCGCAACCGTGCAGCAGGAACGTGATGCGTTGGCGACGGAGCTCGATGCCGCCAAGGCCCGATTGGATCAGATGGTGCAGGATCAGGCCTCGGGTACGGATGCGCAGCAAGCATCGCTGGAGCAAATGCGTCAGGAATTGGTCACGGCTCAGGCGCAAGTGAGCGACGCGGATGCGGCGCGGCAGGAGATCGAGGCACGTCTGTCCGAAATGTCAGCCGCCGCTGGCGAGGCGCAGTCGCAATTGGAGCAGCTGCAGAAGGATCACGCTGCCGCGCTGGCCCAGGCCCACCAGAAGACGCAGGAGGAGTTCGAGGAGCAGCTGCGTGAATTGAAGAGTGATCTCGAGGGTGCCCGCGCCGCGCTGGCACGCGAGCAGTCCCAACGCAGCAACCTGGAAGAGGCGACCAAGGCCGAGATAAAGGCGCGGATCAAGGAGGTTAATGCGCAGGCGACGCTCGAGCTGGATCGCGTTCAATCCGCTCTGAATGATGCCCGCGAGCAACTGGAAGAAATCAATGGTCAGCTGGCCGCAGCCGAAAGTGCGCGCAAGGCGACCGAGGCAGAGATCGTCGATGTGCGCAAGGCGGCTGAAGCCGAGAAGAAGGCACTTGCGGCAGAGCTGGAACAGCTGGGCATGGCGACGACGGCCGATCTGCAGGCGATGCAGAAGCAAGTGCAGGTTCTGCAGGAAGAACTGAATGCAACCCGCAAGCTCAATGCGGGCAAGCCTGCCGATGAGGAGCTGGAGCGCCTGCGGCTGTTGCTGGACGAAGCACGTGAGGAGGCCGCGACAACCCGTAAGGACGTGGAGCAGTGGCGCGAGCAGGCCACATCGGCACGCAGTGACGCCGACCAGTGGCGGGAAGAAGCGGCTGCCGCACGCGGTGATGCCGAGCAATGGCGTGAGCAGGCGCTCGGCAATGCGCTCGAGGAAGAACAGCAGACCGACGAGCTGGCAGCAATGAATATCCAGATGGCTGATATCCAGTCCAGGGTCGACGATGCTCTGCGCTTGCGTGATGAGGCACAAAAGGAGATCGAGCAGCTGCGGGTGCAGGTGGCCGCGGCCAAAATGGCGAAGCAGCCGGCCACGCCGGCCTTCGCGGTTGACAATGAGCCGTCCCCGGCGCGCCGCAGCGGGTTGTGGCTGGGGATGGTCGCGGGCGCGCTGGTCGGTGTTCTGGGAGCAGGTGGTGCCTTGTGGTGGAACCAGCAGGGTAATCCGCCGAGCAATCAGAATGCTGCGTCGTCAGCGGAGGTGATCAAGCCATCGGTAACCGAAGCCGTCGCCCCCCCGGTCGTAGCTAAGACCACCGAGCCGAGCACTGCCCCGACCAAGCCCGAGCCGGTGGTGGAGAAGGCGCCGGAGCCCGAGCCGGAACCGAAGGTCGTATCAGTAAAGCACCGTGAATTCAGCGATGATCTGGGCGAGGGCTTCCGTGGACCGACCATGATCGAGCTGCCGGCCACCCGCTATTCCATGGGTAGCAGTGTGAGTTCACTCGATGCGGATGAAAGACCTCGGCATGAGGTGCAGTTGGGCCGCTTTGCCATCGCCAAACATAAAGTGACGTTCGATCAGTTCGATGCATTTGCGCGTGCTACAGGGCGCGCACTGGTGGATGACAAGGGCTGGGGTCGCGGCAACCGGCCGGTGACCGGTGTGTCCTGGGAGGAGGCCGTCGCTTACGCTCGTTGGCTGTCCGAACTGACCGGCAAGCGCTATCGGTTACCGTCGGAAGCGGAATGGGAGTATGCCGCGGGTGGTGCCGGCCGAACTCTGTACTGGTGGGGTAACAGCCTGGGTGAGGGGCGTGCCAACTGCTTCAATTGTGGCAGCGAATGGGATGCACGGACGACAGCGCCCGTGGGCAGTTTCCCGGCCAACACCCTCGGCTTGCACGATACCGCCGGCAACGTGGCGGAATGGGTTCAGGATTGCTATCACCCCAATTACGAGGGCGCACCCACCGACGGCAGTGCCTGGCTGTCGACGGGCTGCCCGCGTCGCGTGGTGCGCGGTGGCGGGTTCAACAGTCCGGCCGACAGTCTGCGCACAACCAAGCGCGATCAACAACTCGCCAACACCCCGGGCGACGATATCGGTTTTCGGGTCGTCCGCGATATGTAACCCCTCCGTTGTGGCCGGCTGGTTCAAATGGCTGAAGGCGCGCGCACGATCGGCTACACTGCCCAGCCATTATGGCCCGTATCCTCGCCATCGGCATCGCCACGCTCGACATCATCAATCTGGTGCCTCGCTACCCGCCTGAGGACAGCGAGATTCGCGCGCTGGAACAGCATGTGAGACGCGGAGGGAATGCGACCAACTCGCTGGTCGTGCTGAGTCAGCTGGGCCATCGCTGCAGCTGGGGCGGCGTTCTGGCTGACGATGGCGATCTCGCACATATCCTGGATGACCTGGGCCAACACGACATCGATCTGCGTTTTTGTCGGCGCCTTGCCGCAGGTAAGAATCCGACCTCCTATATTCTGCTCAGTCAGGCCACCGGGTCGCGCAGTATTGTGCACTATCGTGATCTGCCGGAATTCAGCTTCAACGATTTCGCCGCTATCGATCTCGGTCAATTCGACTGGATTCATTTCGAGGGGCGTAATATTGCAGAGACTGCTCAGATGATGGCACATGTGCGGCGGCAGGCACCGCAGCTGCCGCTTTCGCTGGAAATCGAGAAACCCCGCGCGGGCATGGAACGGTTGTACAGCTACCCGGATCTTTTATTGTTCTCGCGTGCTTTCGCCCAGGCGCAGGGATACAGCCTGCCAGCCCTGTTGTTCGCGGCGGTGCGCCAGCTGGCGTCGCAGGCGGATCTGGTGTGCGCGTGGGGCAGTGAGGGCGCGGCGGCACTGGGGCGCGATGGTCAGACGCATGTCAGTGGCGCATTCCCACCGCAGGAATTGATCGAAACCTTGGGCGCCGGAGATACTTTCAATGCCGGTGTCATCGACGCCTTGCTGCATGGTCGGGATTTGTCGGGGGCGATTATCGCGGGTTGCCGTCTGGCCGGACGCAAATGCGGGCAGAACGGACTGCACGGGCTGGTGGTGGCGCCATGACTGAATTGAAGAACGGACTGCGTCTGTGCCGCCTGGAGGACCTGGCGGACCCCGGCGCGCGCGGATTCGCCTTGCGCACGGCGCGTGGCGTCATCGATATCTTTCTGGTACGTCGCGCCGGCACAATATTCGCGTTCGAGAACCATTGTCCGCATACCGGCAGTCCACTCGACTGGATGCCGGATCAATTCCTCAATCTCGATCGCACATTGATTCAATGCGCTACCCACGCGGCGCTGTTTCGCATCGACGACGGCTTCTGCGTATCGGGGCCCTGTGCGGGGCAGGCGCTGACACCCTTTGCCGTGACGCTCGCGGACGGCTGGGTGTTGGTCGAGGCCGAGCAGATGCTATGACGCGGTGCTTGTCGCCGCCGCATACGGGGCGCGTTATTCGCCGGCACGCCAGGGCGTTCTGAGCGATGGTTGTGTTCCCTTCATGATGTCGGCATGCTTTGCGAATGCAGGCAGCGGCAATCGAAGTTCAGGATCTCAGCAAGCGCTTTGATGACATCATGGCGGTCGACGGCCTCACCTTTGCAGTGGCCACGAGCAGTGTATGCGGCTTGCTGGGAGGTAACGGAGCGGGCAAGACGACCACCTTGTCCATGTTGCTCGGACTGCTGACACCCACGACGGGAAGCATCCGGGTTTTGGGCGAGGATATGTGCGCCCATCGCTACCGCGTCCTGGCACGCATGAACTTCTCCTCCCCCTATGTCGATCTCCCGCAGCGCCTCACAGTGCGGGAGAATCTGCTGGTCTATGCGCACCTCTATGGTATCCCCAACGTCCGGGCACGGCTCGCCCAGCTCGCCGGTGAGCTGGATATCGAGCAGTTCCTGCGACGTCCTTACGGCACGCTTTCGGCGGGGCAGAGAACCCGAGTGGCGCTGGCCAAATCGCTGCTGAATGAGCCGGAGGTGCTGCTGCTGGATGAGCCGACCGCATCGCTTGATCCCGACAGCGCCGATCGTATCCGCAGCTATTTGCTCGCCTATCAGCGGCGCACCGGGGCGACGCTGTTGCTGGCGTCGCATAACATGTTGGAGGTCGAACGGGTGTGTGACGATGTGATCATGTTGCGAGGCGGACGTCTGGTCGATCGAGGAACTCCCTCGCAGTTGCTGCAACGCTATGATCGCAGCACGCTGGAAGATGTGTTTCTGGATATTGCCCGCCGGCCAGCGGGTGTGGCCTGAGCTGAGGTCTGGTGATGTCGGCGGCAGCCCGGTTTTTCTCATTACGACGGGTCGGCGCAATGGCGCTGCGCTATCTTTATCTGCTGCGCAGCTCCGGGCCGCGGATGCTGGAACTCTTCTATTGGCCGACCGTACAGCTCATTCTATGGGGCTTCATTACTCAGTTCTTTGTCACCAACAGCAGTTGGCTGGCGCAGGCTTCGGGTGTGCTGTTGGCTGCCGTGCTGTTGTGGGATGTTCTGTTTCGTGGCCAGCTGGGCGTATCGCTGGCGTTCTTTGAGGAAATGTATTCGCGCAATCTGGGGCATTTGTTTGTGAGTCCTCTGCGCCCCTACGAGCTGATTGTCGCGCTGCTGACAATCAGTTTTATTCGTACCCTGGCGGGAGTCGGTGTGGCCGCATTGCTGGCGATCCCGTTCTTTGATTTTTCTATTTTCTCGCTCGGGCTGCCTCTGATCGGTTTTTTCACCAACCTGCTGGTCATGGGGTGGGCCGTCGGACTGATGGTCGCGGCATTGGTTTTACGCTATGGCCTGGGTGCCGAGAGCCTGGCCTGGGTGGCTATCTTCGCATTGGCGCCGGTCAGCGGCATTTATTATCCGATTTCTATCCTGCCGGATTGGCTGCAGCCGGTTGCCTGGGCGTTGCCGTCCAGTCATGTGTTCGAGGGGATGCGTGCAGTATTGATTGATCACCAGTTCCGCCTTGGTGATCTGCTCATGGCGGTGGGACTGAACATCGTCTACTTGACGGCCGGGTCCGGGTTGTTTCTGTATGCCTTTCAGGGTGCGCGGCGGCGTGGGACTTTGCTCCATACCGGCGAATGAAAAAGCCCGCACGTTTGCACGTGCGGGCTGTGTTGGTATTCGATGGGTCGGGAATCAGCGTTTGTCTTGATTTGCCAGAAAGGTATCCGGATGGATTCCCTGTACAGAGGCTGGCAGTTCGGTGTGTGTGGCTCGGGTCAACTCGATTTCCTGCAGACCCAGCGCCGGACCGGGCGGGGACTGTTCGGCGTTGTCGCTGGCTTTACCCAGTACCAAAGACACTTCGCGATCAGGTTCGCTTACCGCACAAGTGACCATATCGTAAACCTTTACCATGGCACACCTCCATTCGTAGCAAACGCCGTGTTCGCCTCTTACCCTAAAGTAGCGGCGCGCCCCTGGCAAGATTTAATCGCCTCGGTGTGATGCGTGGATCTGCATGAAACAAGCTGCAAAACAGTCGGTTGCATTTCCTTGTCGAATGCGGTTAATAGCGGGATAAATAGAATCAGTGGGTACGGGCGGGTGCAGATGCCAACCGGTGCGCCTGTCGCGTTGTTTCCGGGAGCCGGTAACCGGTGCAGCAATCCAGCACCAGCTGAATGGCCGTATAGAGACTGACCCGGTGTCCC
>JBFEJM010000079.1:0-8428 GCA_041553175.1 Gammaproteobacteria bacterium
ATGGATACCGTTTCTGCCCTGGCCAAGCTCCGCGAGACCCTTAGCCCGCGCGAAGTGAAGCATCTTGAAGCCGAGGCCTGGGAAGACTTCCTCGACATGTGTGTCGGCCAGTGCGGTATCTGGGTCGGTGAGAACGTCGAGCCGGAGAAGAAGAACTCCGAGCTGATGCCGACCGAGCCCTACCTGCTGGGTTCGCACTCCGGCTGCTGCGGCATCTGGGTGTCGGGTCCGACCGACTGCGGTGCGCCGACGGCTGAAGAGCATGCCGAAGCAGACAAGGTCCCGGGTCACCTGCCGAAGGGCTGGAACTGGGGTTACCGCTCCATGACCACCGTCAAGGGTCTGTTCACCGCCGGTGACGGCGTGGGCGCCTCCGGCCACAAGTTCTCCTCCGGCTCGCACGCCGAGGGTCGCATGTGCGCCAAGTCGATGGTGCAGTACTGCATCGACAACAAGGACCTGAAGGTCGAGTTCGAAGAGAGCCCCGAGCAGATTGCCGAGCTGATCTACAAGCCGGTTCGCAACTACCTGGAGTTCAAGGACTACACCACCGCGATCGACGTCAACCCGCACTACATCACGCCCAAGATGCTGCAGTTCCGTCTGCAGAAGATCATGGACGAGTACGTAGCCGGTGTGGCCACCTACTACACCACGAACGAGACGATGCTCAACGTGGCGCAGGAGAAGCTGGACATGCTGAAGGAAGACGCCCAGAAGATGCGTGCGAAAGATCTGCACGAACTGCTGCGCGCGTGGGAGAACTACCACCGTATTCTTACGGCGGAAGCTCACCTGCAGCACATCCTGTTCCGTCAGGAGTCCCGTTATCCGGGCTTCTACTACCGCGCCGACAAGAACTTCGTCGACGAGGAGAACTGGAAGTGCTTCGTGAACTCCATCTACGACAAGACCACCCACAAGTGGACCTGCTTCAAGCGTAAGCATGTCGACCTGGTGGACAAGTCCAAGCTGTTCAAGGCTGCCGCCCACTAAGGTGGATTGCAGCTGGTAGGACCGGGAAACCGGGCGTCGCAAGGCGCCCGGTTTTCTCTTTTCTGGGCTCCAACCCCCTAGTAATCGAGCAGGATTTCGACGGCTGCGGCAGCCGGGGGTACGATGCCCGGCAGTGGTCGATTTGTAATCTGACCGCAAAGGACGCAAAGGCACGCGAAGAAAACCTGCATCTTTAAGCCACGGAAAACACGGACGGTACTGATGCTAACCACGAAGTCAGTTGTCTGTGTAGGAGGGTTTACCTTCGTGGCTTCTGAAATGGACATGTTTTGTCGGTGCTTTCCGTGTTTTTCGTGGCAGGTATTGTTTGAATTTCTTTGCGCGCCTTTGCGTCCTTTGCGGTTAAAATCTGTTGCCAGTTGTTAATCGAGTATTAGAGCCGTTACCCGAGTGAACGGCTCAGGAGAGGTACCGTGGAAGATTCCAGCATTAAAGATTCACCTTTTCCTCAAAGCCCGGTCTTGCCGCAGACAATGGATGGCAACGCCGTAATACAGTTTCGCTGCCACAAAGGTATCGACTGCTTCAATGCCTGCTGCAAGAACATCGATATCTCCCTGACGCCCTATGACATCATCCGTCTCAAGAAGCGTCTGGGTATGACTTCGGGCGAGTTCCTGGTCAAGTACACTTATCCTTACGAAATGGAAAAGGATGGCATCGCCGGCGTCAAGCTGAAGCCGATCGAGAACGGTACCGCCTGTCAGTTCATGACCGATGAGGGCTGCAGTGTTTATGAAGACCGTCCGACCTCATGCCGGTATTACCCGGTTGCTCTGCTGTCGCTGCGGCGGTCGGACGAATTCACGGACCGCACCGCGTATGCGCTGGTGAAAGAGGAGCATTGTCATGGTCATTTCGAAGACCGCAAACTGACAGTGGACGAATATCGCCAGGAGCAGGGGCTCGAAGATTATGACGAACTGGGCCGTGCCTGGCGCCAGCTGATCCTGAAAAAGAAGTCCTCCGGTCCGACGGTGGGCAAGCCATCCAAGCGGAGTCTGCAGCTGTTCTTTATCGCCTGCTACGACGTCGATCAGTTCCGCGAGTTCGTCAAGAGTCCCTCGTTCGAAGAGGTCTACGAACTCGATCAGGAGACCAAAGAAAAACTCTATAGTGACGATGTCGCGTTGATGCAGTTTTCGATGGCCTTTCTGCGCCAGGTGATGTTTGGCGAAGACAGCATTCCGGTTCGGGCCGATGCAGTCCAGGTGCGGGCGGCGAAGAAGGCTGAACGTGAGGCGAAGATGGACGAGATCGTGCAGAAGCTGGGGCCAATCGCGAAGCACGAGCAGTCCGACGATCAGGACCCCTACAAGACCCTGGGTGACTGACAACTGTTTGTTTGCGGGGTTCGGCCGGGCACTTTGTCCGGCCGATGCGTGTTTGGTGACTTAACGGAATTGTCATGGAAGCGGAACTGTTTAAAACCGAAGAGTACTACATCGAACAAGAGCCCTATTACGAGACGACCGGCGATGAGATCGAAATCTTCGAGGCGGCCTACCGGCACAAACTGCCACTGCTGCTGAAAGGACCGACCGGCTGCGGTAAAACGCGCTTCATGGAGTATATGGCCTGGCGCCTCAAGCGGCCGTTGATCACCGTCTCCTGTCATGACGATCTCACAGCGTCCGATCTGGTTGGGCGTTATCTGGTGCGGGGCGGTGAAACGGTCTGGATTGACGGCCCATTGACTCGCGCTGTACGCGTAGGCGCCATCTGTTATCTGGATGAAGTGGTGGAGGCGCGCAAAGACACCATGGTCGTGATTCATCCGCTCGCCGACGACAGCCGCGTGCTGCCGATCGAGAAACTGGGCGCGCAATTGACCGCGCCGGAGGAATTCTGTCTCGCGGTCTCCTATAACCCCGGTTATCAGAGCGTGCTCAAGGACCTGAAACAAAGCACCCGGCAGCGTTTCGTCGCTTTGGATTTCGACTATCCGTCGGCCGATCTCGAGGCGCGGATCATCGCCAAGGAATCCGGTGTGGATCGCGACACCGCTGACAAGCTGGTGAAGTTCGCGCAGATGACGCGCAATCTGAAAGGCAGCGGTCTGGACGAAGGCGCCAGCACGCGTCTGCTGGTGCATGCGGGTAAGCTGATCGCGGACGGTATTCCGCCTGTGTCCGCCTGCCGCAGTGCAATTGCGCGTGCCGTGACGGACGACACCGAGATTCTGGCCGCGGTGCAGGAACTGTCGTCGTCGGTATTCTGAGTGAAAGAAAATTTAACCGCAAAGGACACGAAGGCGCGCAAAGAAAATCTTCGATGAATGTAATCCAATGCATTCATAACGGAGGCCGCTTTTAACCTGCGGTATTGGCTCATGCTGGCGCCCGATTTTTTAATAAACAATTTTTCCTTTGCGCGCCTTCGTGTCCTTCGCGGTTAAAGTTGTTTCCCAGGTAACGACCTATGGCCACTGCCGAAAAAACTGAAGCCGATATCGTCCGCGATCTCGAGGACTGGCTCGATGTCGAGTTCAGTTTCATCAAGGTCGAGCCGTTGGCTGAGCAGTTGATGACGCTGCCGGTGCAGGATCGCGACTTTCTGCTTGACTGGACGCGGCGCATCTCCACCACGAATATCCAGATTGCCTACCAGTTTGCGCTGAATGCGTTGAAGATGATTGCGCGGCTGGATCGTCGCGTGGTCGAAGCCTGGGCCCTGCAGGCGATGGACAGCTATGACCGCAGCGGCCTGCATGCGGCGCTTAAGGTGGTGCATGACGTCGAGCATTCGCTGAAGCTTCGGCGGGAGCATGCTGCCGGTGCGGTGTTCGATGAGGTCCGAACCATTCTGTTCACTTTTCTGCGGGGGCTGTCCGGGCGGCGGCTCAAGCTGGAGCAGGGCGACGAAGTCTACACCGATACCGAAACGGTTTACCTGCCGGCGGTGATTGCGCACCTGGAAACCGCAGAAGAGAACTTCCAACTGTGCAAGGCGATGGTGACAATGCTCTGGGCACAGACACGCTTCGGCACCTTTCGCGTCGGCGTCGATGAGCATCTGACGGCATTTGACGATATCGAGCGCGCAGGCCGGCTGTTTCATTTCCTTGAGACGTTACGACTGGAGGCCTGTGTCGCGCGTGAGTTGCCGGGATTGGCGCGGCAGATGCGACTGTTGCGTGAATCCGCTGGCGAGGCCGAGCTGGCTTCGCCCTGGTCCGGATACGCCGAACGACTCGCGCATGAAGAGGCGACGGTTGAAGATACGTTGGTAGTCCTCGATGCGGCCTATGCTCAGAGCGGCGAGCCCGAGATACTCTGTTACCAGGGTGCATTCCGCTTGGACGAGGTTCTGCAGCGACGCGCGGCAAGAATGGAAAAAGAAAAGGCACTGCTGCGTATCAAGCTTGCGGAGCTGCAGGAAGAGTTGCATCCGAACCGCGATCAGCCGGAACCGGATGCCAAGGAATCACCCTCGCGTTTCGAGCTGAACAGGCTCGAGGATCAGCCCGACAAACCCGACGTTTTCGAGTTGACGCTGGACGGCGCGCCGATCGCGCCGCCCGATAACGTGCGCCAACTGCTCACGTCGATACAGATCGACTTCGGCGACATTCCGCCGGAGTATCTGGTTGCGGCAGGGCCCGGTGAATACGACCTGTCGCAGTTTGAGGATCAGAAACGCGATCCCGATGATGTCTGGCAAGGGACCTACCACGAGGAGGGCGCGCTGCTGTATCCCGAGTGGGATCATGGCCGGCAGCATTACCGCAAAGGCTGGTGTGTGATGCGGGAAAAGGATGTCAGGCCCGTCTACGATGATTTTGTTCCGTCTGTACTTAACAAGTATCTGGGCCTGGTCAAGCATCTGCGCAAGACCTTTGAGGTTATGCGCGACGAAGACCGGTTGTTGAAACGACAGACCCAGGGCGACGACGTCGATATCGATGCACTGGTGGAGACACTGGCCGACGCCAAAGCCGGGCAGGAGATGAGCGATCGGCTGTTCACCCGCATGCACCGCGTCGAACGTAACATCGCCGTCGCCTTTATGGTCGACATGAGCGGCTCAACCAAGGGTTGGATCAATCAGGCGGAACGTGAAGCATTGATCATGCTGTGCGAGGCATTGGAAACGCTCGGCGATCGCTATGCCATCTACGGCTTCTCCGGTATCACCCGCAAGCGCTGTGAATTGTTTCGCATCAAGCGTTTCGATGAGCCCTACGACAATGAAGTCAAGGCGCGTATCTCGGGCATCCGGCCGCAGGAATACACGCGCATGGGATTCGCGATCAGGCATCTAAGCAAACTGCTCAATGAAGTCGAGGCGCGGACCAAGCTGCTGATAACCTTGTCGGACGGTCGCCCGGATGATTACTTCGACGTCTATCGTGGACAGCATGGCGTCGAGGATACCCGCATGGCGCTGCTGGAGGCCAAGCGCCAGGGCGTCCATTCCTTCTGTATCACCATCGACAAAGAAGCGCGCGATTACCTGCCGCACATGTATGGCCATGCGCGTTATACGATCCTGGATGATGTGCAGCAGCTGCCACGTAAGGTGGCGGATATCTATCGGCGGATCACAACTTGAAGAATCTACGGTATCCGCGTCAATAAAAAAGGCGGCCATAGGCCGCCTTTTTTTATCTGCTGATTTGTTTGGTTTACAAGCCCCGCTCCCGCGCGCGCTTGGCCTGTTCGATTTTCTTACGCACCAGGTGAATGCCTTCCAGGTACGGCACCGTCCCATTGCGGCGCAGAACTTCCTGGCCCTCGGCCCCGTGCACGAACTGAATGAAGTGCGCGACCTTATCGGCGTTCGCGCCATCGCGCTTGTAGGCGAGATAGAGCGGGCGATAGAACAGATAGTCGCCGCTGAGAATGTTGTCGTAGCTCGGGTCCTTGCCTTCCACGGTGAGGATTTTCACGTTGCGTTTGCGCGCGCTACTGATGCCGGTGATGCCCATTGCATTGACGTTTGATTCAATCGCTTTCTCCAGCGGGCCGGATGAGGGCAGCAGTTCCGCGGTGGGGAAGTCCATTTCATAGTCGGCGAACACCAGCTGCCGGACCATGCGGCCAACGCCGGAAACCTTGCCTTCGCGCGCGAGCAATTGGATGTTGCCATTCTGCCCGCCAAGCATATTCCAGTTCGTGATCTTGCCTTCGTATACCTTTTGAATCTGGCTCAGGCTGATGTCGTTGACCGGGTTGTCCGGGTGGACGATGACGACCAGTGCGTCCCAGGCCACCGGAACCAGGGTGGCGCCTTTTTCTGCCTCATGATTGTCCAGACTGAAGCGACAGGAGCCACCAATGTCTGTTTCGCCGCTGGCGACCTGGCGAATGCCCTTGGTGGCGCCCCCGCCATCGATGTTGATCTTGATGCCGGTCTTCTTTTCGTACAATGAAGCAACTTCCTGCATGTACGCTTTCTTACTGATGCCGCAGCCGACCCAATTCAGCGTAATGGGCTCTTCTGCAGCCGCCTGGGCCTGACCCGCGACCAGACTGGTCGCCAGAAGCGTGAATATGAAAGACAGGAATTGGTTGCGGACGGTTGGCATAGGTACACCCCTATTTGAGTCTTGGTCCATGAAACTGCTGTCACGCCGGGTTCGATCCCTCTGTGCGGCTATGAGTGGGATTAATGATCACCCATAGATAGACGCGGCGCCGTTTGATTCTATTTCAACGGCCGCCATGGAGCCGCTCTGAAGTCCTGTTTCACACTTTTGCAGAATTGTTTATTTCATTGGAAATCAATGGGGTAAAATTCCATCTTCTGAGTGTGGGAGGCGCGGGCGGCGAGTTAGCGGTTTAACCGGTAACGGGCGGTTCGGTGACGCCAAGTGTCGTGAGGCTGCCAATTGCGACGGTACCCGGCCCAAAGGTCGCGAACTGAACTCTAACTGATTGTTGTTACTATTCGTTGGTTCGCCGCACCCACAGTCCAGGACGAGTGGGATCCCCGGGTGTGCCATAAGTATTAATTATGGTCATTATCACAAACTTTGAGTGTTATTTATGGGGTTGGCATCGTACATTCGCCTTCCACTGGGACAGACTGATCCCCCGCGATCCACGTTCCTGGGCCGAGGTCGCAGACTCCGCGCTGGCGGGGCACGCGCTACCACCGAATTCATCTGTAACTGTTGAGGAGTTAGCCCATGGCAGTGAAAACCTACCAGGCCGGGGTAAAAGATTACCGGCACACCTACTGGATGCCGGAATATACCCCGCTGGACACCGACCTCCTGGCTTGCTTCAAGATCACGCCCCAGGCTGGTGTGGATCGTGAAGAAGCTGCAGCGGCGGTTGCTGCGGAATCGTCCACTGGCACCTGGACCACAGTGTGGACCGACCTGCTGACCGATATGGATTACTACAAAGGTCGTGCCTATCGCATTGAGGACGTGCCGGGTGACGACACCTGCTTCTATGCCTTCATCGCCTACCCGATCGATCTGTTCGAAGAGGGTTCGGTGGTCAACGTGTTCACCTCGCTGGTCGGTAATGTGTTCGGCTTCAAGGCCGTGCGCGCGCTGCGTCTTGAGGACGTGCGCTTCCCGATCGCCTACGTCAAGACCTGCGGCGGTCCGCCCCTGGGTATTCAGGTCGAACGCGACGTGATGAACAAGTACGGTCGTCCGCTGCTGGGCTGCACCATTAAGCCGAAGCTCGGTCTGTCCGCGAAGAACTACGGCCGTGCCGTGTACGAATGTCTGCGCGGCGGTCTGGACTTCACCAAGGACGACGAGAACGTCAACAGCCAGCCGTTCATGCGCTGGCGTCAGCGCTTCGATTTCGTGATGGAAGCCATCCTGAAGTCCGAAGCCGAAACCGGCGAGCGCAAGGGCCATTACCTGAACGTGACCGCTCCGACGCCGGAAGAGATGTACAAGCGTGCCGAATACGCGAAAGAAATCGGCGCGCCGATCATCATGCACGACTACATCACCGGCGGCTTCTGTGCCAATACGGGTCTGGCCAACTGGTGTCGCGACAACGGCATGCTGCTGCACATCCACCGCGCCATGCACGCCGTTATCGACCGTAACCCGCACCATGGTATTCACTTCCGCGTACTGACCAAGATCCTGCGTCTGTCCGGCGGTGACCATCTGCACACCGGTACCGTCGTGGGCAAGCTGGAAGGCGATCGCGCCTCCACACTCGGCTGGATCGATCTGCTGCGTGAATCCTTTGTGCCGGAAGACCGCAGCCGCGGCATCTTCTTCGATCAGGACTGGGGCTCCATGCCCGGCGCTTTCGCCGTGGCCTCCGGTGGTATCCATGTGTGGCACATGCCCGCGCTGGTCAGCATCTTCGGCGACGATTCCGTGCTGCAGTTCGGTGGCGGTACGCTGGGTCACCCCTGGGGCAACGCGGCCGGCGCCTGCGCCAACCGTGTCGCGCTGGAAGCCTGCGTGCAGGCGCGCAACGAA
>JBFEJM010000080.1:0-8406 GCA_041553175.1 Gammaproteobacteria bacterium
AAAAACAAGAACGCCTCCATTCCTTTGCAGCCGGCGTCGGTGTCAAAAAAGTTCCGACAGAGCCATGCGCTGATCATTTTCCGCAAAGGAAAATGGAGCTTGTGATTTTTCATCAAGCTTTGGGTTTCCTTCGGGCGCCTCGGGGTCCTTTGCAACAAAATTGCGGGTTTTTGCGCGACATCGCTTGAAAATCCCCGCCGTTACGGCATCATCGACCCATGACAGCCGATTCAGCCAACACCGAAGACACCGGTTATCTGATCGCCCCCGCCGACTGGCCGGGTGACGAAACCACTATCCGCGCCATCCGCGAACGAGTGTTCGTGCAGGAACAGGGGGTGCCCGCCGATTCCGAATGGGATGGCAAGGATCCCGAATGCGTTCATTTACTCGCCTACGATATCGATGGTCACTCCATCGGCACGGCCCGGATGCAGGCGGACGGTCATATCGGTCGCATGGCGGTACTGTCTGACTGGCGCAATCGCGGTGTCGGCAGCGCACTGCTGCTGATGCTGATCGAGCGTGCGGCGGCGCATGGCCTGGCCGAGGTGTATCTCGATGCCCAGACCAGTGCAGCCAGCTTCTATCACCAGCATGGCTTCATCGCCAGCGGTGATGAATTCGAATCAGCCGGTATTCCGCATGTACGGATGTCGCGCTTCACCGAAGATCCCTGATAGAGGACGGCCCTGTGGCTTTACCCGCATTCGATTCCCTCACATTGGATGACTGCCGACTGGGTGAGAGCGAAGGAGACTACAGTCTCGGCAGCCGCGACGACAATCGGCAGGCCGCGGCGTGGCTCTGCGCGCAGTCTCTTCGTGTCATCGATCTCTTCACGCCGGACCTGGAGCCCGCGCTCTACGATCAGCCCCCCGTTATCGAGGCCATGACCCAGCTCTCGCTCAGCAGCCCGCGCGCCCGCGTGCGGATACTGGCGAAAGATCTCGAACGCACGGTCAAGGAGGGGCATCGCCTGGTGGAGTTGAGCCGGCGCCTGAGCAGCTATATCGAGATCCGCCGGGTGCATGAGGATTATCAGGACAATAACGAAAGCTTCCTGCTGGTCGACGATTACGGTCTGCTGCACCGGCGACATGCGCCGCGTTTCGAAGGCACCTTCAGCTGCAAGGCCCCGCTCGAAGTCCGTCGACTGCGCGCCTTCTTCGATGAAGTCTGGGAACGCAGCCAACCCGATGCCGACCTGCGGCGGCTGCATTTATGAAACACATGCCCAAACTGATCGCCCGGCTCTTCGCCGCCCTGATTTTTTCCGGCATGTTTGCCGGCACCGGCCAGGCCAGTGACAGGATTGAGGTCATCGCACTGCAAAACCGGAACGCCGCGGAAATAATCGAGCTGATACGGCCGCTGCTCGACAAAAATGAGGCCGTGAGCGGTACCGGTTATCAACTGATCGTCCGCGCCACACCCGAACGTCAGCGGGAAATCGGCCAACTCGTCGCGCAACTCGATCAGGCGGCCCGCCAGGTGCGCATAAGCGTACGACGCGCTTCCCATGAGGAAATCGAGCGGGAACGTGCACAGGCGAACATCAGTATCGGCATAAGTGACAACGACATCGAGGCACGCGGCCGCGCCATTGTCCGCAGCACCCGCGACCGCGCGAATGAGCGCAACAGCTACCAGGTCACCGCCCTTGAAGGCAACCCTGCCTACATTCATACCGGCGAGGAATTTCCCGTTCCCAGTACCAACACCCGCATCGTAAACGGCCGCGTCGTTGTCGATCAGGGCATCGACTACAAGCAACTCAGCTCCGGCTTCTATGCGCTGGCCCGCACCCACGGCGACAGTGTAACCGTCGACATCAGTCCCCAGCGCGAGGTACTGGACCCGCGACGCAGCGGCCGTATTCAGACCACGTCAGTTGTCACGACGGTTCGCGGCCGACTTGGCGAATGGCTGGAGCTTGGGGGTACGACCCAGCAACGCCAGCAACAGGGGGGCGGCTTGATGCGCAGCACCCGGGACAAGGACAATATCAGTCAGACCCTGTGGCTTAAGGTGGAACTCACCGACCAGCCAGAGGCTCCATAGGGTTCGCACGCGGTAAATCCGCCGGCACCCCTCCCCGCAAGGCCAGAACACCGGACACCCCGCCCGGCATTTGGCAACCCCCTGAAATATTTTTCCCAACCGGCTTGTCGGAACTCAGACCCTGAACTATGGTTTTCTGTACTTCATGGGAATCGACATTCCGGGAGACCACCGCATGCGCCACCTCACCACCGCTCTAGCAGCCATTACCTGTTGTGGCCTGATAGGCCCTGTTGTCGCTCAGGAAACCGGCGAAATCCTTCGTGGCCAGGTCATCGCGGCCACCTGTTTCACCTGCCACGGCACGGATGGCAAGAGCCCGGGCTCAATACCGGCCATCAACGGAATACCGGCCGAATCGTTGCGCCGCACCATGCAGGAGTTCCGTGACGGCCGACGACCCGCGACCGTGATGGGGCGTCACGCCACCGGATACAGCGATGAGGAAATCGCCTCCATCGCCGCCTACTTCAGCCGCATCAAATAGGAAGAATCTGCCATGACACTCAATCGCAGACAGTTCCTCGGATATATGGGTGCAGGTGCGGTGCTGACCGCCCTGCCGGGTTTACATGCTGTGCGTGCCGCGGGAATGCGCGTGGTCATCGTTGGCGGCGGTTTCGCGGGTGCAACCTGCGCCAAGTATATCCGTCGCTACGATGGCGACATCGCCGTCACCCTCATAGAACCCAGTGCACGCTATATCACCTGTCCCTTCAGCAACTGGGTACTGGGCGGTCTGCGCAGCATGGATCAGATCACCCACAGTTACGATGGACTCAAGGCGCGAAATATCAACGTCGTTCCTGATCAGGTAGAGGCCATCGATCCTGTCAAACAGCAGGTGACGTTGAGCAACGGTGACAAGGTCGACTACGATCGGCTGGTGGTCGCACCGGGCATCGACTTTAAATGGGGCAGCATCGAAGGCTATAACGAAGCCGCCGCGGAGACCATTCCGCACGCCTACAAGGCCGGACCCCAGACCGTTTTGTTACGCAAACAACTGGAAGCGATGCCGGACGGTGGCGTGGTGATCATGTCCGCGCCGGGCAACCCCTTCCGCTGCCCGCCCGGTCCCTATGAACGGGCCAGCCTGATTGCCCATTACCTCAAGACGCACAAGCCGAAATCCAAACTGTTGTTGCTGGACAGCAAGGACAAGTTCTCCAAGCAGGGTCTGTTCCAGGCGGCCTGGGAGCAGTTGTATCCGGGCATGATCGAATGGGTGCCCGGGACCGAAGGCGGCAACGTCGAACGGATCGACGTCAAGAAACGTACGCTCTACACCCAGGCCGGCCTGGAATCGCATCGGGGCGATGTGATCAATCTGATCTGCCCGCATCACGCAGGTTCAATCGCACACAAGGCGGGGCTGACTGATGACAGCGGCTGGTGTCCGGTCGACCAGGCGAGTTTCGAATCCAGCATTCATGCGAATATTCATGTCATCGGCGATTCCTGCATCGCCGGCGCGATGCCGAAATCCGGTCACTCGGCCAACAACCAGGCGAAGATGTGTGCCGCCGCCATTGTCGCACTGCTGCGCGAGGAAACGGTTCCCCTACCCTCTCACGTCAACACCTGCTACAGCCTGATTGCGCCGAACTACGGCATATCCGTGGCGGCGGTCTACCATCTGCAGGATGGCAAGATCGAAGCGGTCAAGGATTCCGGTGGCGTAAGCCCCGCAGATGCGGATGCGCAGTTCCGGCAACGCGAGGCGCTGTATGCGGAAGGTTGGTACGCGAGTATCACGCAGGACAGTTTCGGCTGAGCTGATACCGTTCTCTGCCCGTGTTCCTGACGGATCAATGGATGGGCAATTGCCCGTTCTTGTTCCGGTACATATGGATATCGGCCTTTGCCACCAGTGTTTCGACATCCATTCCCTGATCAGGATAGAGACAGGCGCCAACACTGATACCGATATCGAGCGATCCCAGATCCCCCAGCACGCAGTATTTTCCCTGCGCCTGAAGTTTCTTCTGCATGGCGGCCAGTTCCTGCTGCGTGTGCACTCGTGTCGCAAGCACCAGAAATTCATCACCGCCGAATCGCGCCACCAAGTCGCCCGCACGCACGGTATTGCGTAGACGCGTGGCGATTTCCTTCAGGACCTGATCACCCACCGCATGCCCATAGCGATCGTTTATACCCTTGAACCCGTCCAGATCCAGAAAAAACAACCCCAGTTTGTGCTGATTACGCTGCGCCTGTGACAGTGCGGTGTGGAATTGCTCCATGAACAGGGCCCGACTCGGCAGTCCGGTCAGCTCGTCATGCATGACCGACAATGAGAGACTCGCCTGTTGATTCGCGATCACATGAATCAGCAGGGAAATGATGGTCGCCATTCCCAGAACGAAGTAGAAATCAATGCGCTGGTAGAATGCACCCCAGCCATCGTGCGGGGCGACTGCCAATTTCCACATACCGCCCGGCACGGTGATATCGACGGCCAGCGGATCGTCCGGCAATGCAGCGATTGATGAGGCGAATACCTGCGGCTTCTGCTGCTGCGGTTCGATACGCGACAGCGTATAGGCCGCTTCGGTCGGAAACAAAGCACCCAGTTCGACGGCGTCCAGCAGGTCATCGAGTTCGATCAGGGCAATGGCAAAACCCCAGAACCGATCCTGCTTCGACCCATCCGGGATAAAAACGGGATAGCGCCCGATAACCGCCATGCCGCCCTGAATCAACTCCAGCGGCCCGGCAACCGTCAGACTTCGGTTGTCCATCGATGCCAGTGCTTGCTGGCGCCGCAGTGGATCCTCAAGCAGGTTGTGGCCGATCGCCTGTTCATTCCGACCCGGCGGATACACGGCACTGACGATACCATCCGGTGCGAGTTGCAGGCAGCTGATGCCTTTGTTTGCGCGTAGCAGTTCATCGGCGATACGGCTGAATTCGCTGACATCGCCGCCACCGCTACTGATCAGCGTGGCCAGGGTGTAGGTCGAAGACAGCGAATAGGTCAATTGGCGCTCGATCTTGTTCCCTGCCAACCGGGCCTGCTCCGCATACTCTGTGCGCAGATCAGAGACATTCTTGTACTCGAGCAGCACCAGGGTCAGCACCGTGAACAGCGCTACGGCAGCGATCGCAATGCCTTCGAAAAGCCGTGGATAGATTCTGATACGTCGGGCGAGATTCACAGCACCCCCTACACCAGGGCAGGACTACTGGAAGTGTAGTTCAAGCCGCCGCACGTCAGGGCCGGAAGGACTCCGCCAGCCGAATATGCTTTGAGCGATGCCGCCTCAGTCGGGCTTGAAGCGGGAACTGTTGGCGATAATGCGTTCGATCTCGTTCCTGAAGAAGGTGGAGATCGCCTTGCATTCGGCATGGTCGACCGGGCCGCCCTTGCTCTTGGGCAGGTCGTAGGGGTTGCCAATTACGAATATATTCTCGTCGTTGTACTCGTTGCCGGGCTGGGTGTAATTCATGCTGCCGGCGACCACGATATCGTCATCGATCACCATGAGCTTGTGGTGCAGCTTGCCCAATCCGGGCAGCCTGTCCCGATCCGACAGAAAGACTTCGATACCCTCGTCATGCAGCCAATGGGTGGCAGCCCAGTCCCGCCCGCCCTGGCCGGCATCCAGCACCCCCTGAATATCGATCTCCGCCATATGCAGCATGATCAGCGCATCGTCGATGCCGGAGGAATCGGCGAATGTGAAAATGGCGAAGTCCAGTCGACTGCGCGCCTTGAGCATCTGTTTGATGATTTCCAGTTCCGGGAAATCGTCCGGCGCAAACAGTACCCGCACCGGCACGCCCTTGATGTTCACCGTGCGCGGCGTCCTGTCGTCGCGCAGCCGCAACGCACCGAAGGTTCCGCCCATCAGTTCCGCGAATTCCTCGGCATAGGCACGAGCGATGCGATAGTCATGAAAAATGATGACATGGTTGAGATTCTTGTGGGTGCCGGTCCAGGTGAAGTTGGTGGAACCGGTCAGCAGCGCCGCCCTGCCCCGACTCTTACCGCGATAATCGCGGACAATGAACTTCTGATGGAAGATGCGGGGATTCAGATCGGCCTTGACGTCCACGCCGCAACGCAACAATGCAGCGAGAATATCGCGGTTGGTACGCGCGCTTTTCGGCCGGCGCCGCTCCTCCCACTGTGCATCCAACTGAGCTTCGCGCAGGGTCTGTCCATCCTCGACAATGACCTTGGGAGGGTCATCGGCACAGAGGTAATCCTGCTCCGTAAACATGCGGATGCTGACGCCGCGCAAGGCCGCATCAAGCAATGCCTGGGCAATGGCTTCGTTATCGAGTTCCTGGACGGCGAGATCGAGTGTCTTGCGCGCACCCCGAATAAAATCGATGATGATCTTTTCCAGATCATCCGGCGCACCGAGTTCGATCGGACCACAGAAGGCTTCTATCTTTCCCTGCGCGAACGAGGCCATATTTGCTCCTTGCCTGGATCGGATCATTGACTGAATCATTTCGTCCCGAACCCGAACTGTAGCAAACGGCGATTGCGCTGACCATGCGACCGACGCAGCGGGCTCTATGCCTGGACTATGCTGTAGACATGGCCATCCACAACGAAGACGTTGCCCGAATATTCGATCAGATAGCGGAGCTGCTGGAAATCGAGGCCGCCAACCCGTTCCGCATTCGCGCCTACCGTAACGCCGCGCGTACTCTGCGCGATCTGGGCCAGGAGATCAGCGGTCTGATCGATAAAGAGGCCGATCTGACCGCGCTGCCCGGGATCGGTACAGACCTGGCGGGAAAGATTCATGAGATCGTCGCGACCGGTCACTGCGCGACCCTGGACAAGCTGCGCAAGGGCGTGCCGGCCGACCTGCCGGAGCTGCTGACCCTGCCGGGCCTGGGTCCGAAACGCGTGCACACCCTGTTCCACGATCTGGATATCCACAATCTGCAGCAACTCGGTCGCGCCGCCCGCGACGGGCGCCTGCGCCAACTGCCCGGCTTCGGCGCCAAGCTGGAAGCGCGCATTCTGGACACCATCGCCGCCCATACGGAGGCCAAGCAGCGCCTCAAACTGGCCACCGCCGCTCAGTACGCGGAGCCCCTGCTCGCTCACCTGAAGGGATCGAAGCAGGTTGCACAGGCCTGCATTGCCGGTAGCTACCGCCGTGCCCGCGAAACCGTCGGCGACCTGGATATTCTGGTCAGTACCGAAAACGGCCGCGCCGTCATCGAGCACTTTGTCGGATATGACGAAGTCACTCAGGTGCTGAGTAAGGGCGACACCCGCGCCAGTGTACTGCTGCGATCGGGACTGCAGGTCGATCTGCGCGCGGTCCCCGCGGAGAGTTACGGTTCTGCCCTGTATTACTTCACCGGCAGCCGTGCGCACAACATCGCGGTCCGTCGCATGGCGCAGAAACGCGGGCTCAAAATCAACGAGTACGGTGTATTCAAGGGGCGTCGGCGAATTGCAGGGAAGACCGAGCTGTCTGTCTTCAAGGCGCTGGGACTCCCCTATATCGCGCCGGAACTGCGCGAAAACCGTGGTGAAATCGAAGCCGCCCGAAATGGCACCTTGCCGCAGCTGGTCGAACTCAAAAACCTGAAGGGTGACCTGCACGCCCACACCGACGCCAGCGACGGCCACGCCGGCATCGAAGCCATGGCCAAGGCCGCTCATGCGCGGGGTCTGTCCTATCTGGCGATAACCGACCACTCCAAACGGCTGACAATCGCACACGGACTCGACAGCCGGCGCCTGCGGCAACAGATCGAACGAATCGACACGCTCAATCAGAAGCTCAAGGGCGTAACCCTGCTGAAGGGGATCGAAGTCGACATATTGGAAGACGGCACACTCGATCTGCCCGATGACATTCTATGTGAGCTGGATCTGGTGATCGGTGCGGTCCATAGCCGTTTCAATCTGAGCCGTGCGCAACAGACGCTGCGCATTCTGCGCGCGATGGACAATCCCTGCTTTACGCTCCTGGCACACCCGAGCGGGCGCCTGCTGAACCAGCGCGAACCCTACGATGTGGATATGCCAAGAATCATTCGCCACGCCCGCGAACGCGGTTGTTTTCTGGAACTGAACGCCCACCCCGAGCGTCTCGATCTGCTCGATACCTATTGCCAACTCGCGCGTGAGCAGGGCGTGCTAATAAGCATCAACAGCGATGCCCATCGCGAGGCGGAGTTTGACAATCTGCACTATGGCATTGGACAGGCACGCCGCGGCTGGCTGGCAGCCGCGGATATCCTAAATACCCGACCGCTCGGGCAGCTGAGAAAATTGCTCGCGCAAACCCGCTGACGGGCGGCAGGCGTCGCCGGATTCGACTCTATTCCACCTTCACCGTATGGCGCTTGGCCGAC